>CAYYHT010000598.1:1941-5098 GCA_964471355.1 uncultured Enterobacteriaceae bacterium | reverse complement strand
GGCGCGAGAACATCGAGGACTGGCGCGACATGGCTGCGGCAGTGGACAAGAGCCAAGACAAGGCGCTGGTCCAAGAACTGATCATGCTGTCCCAGGTCGGCCGGACCAGCACCTACTACCAGATGAAGCCGCACGACTTCGCCCTGCAGCACCTCGGTGGGGCGGAACCGACCGCATTCGGCCTGGACATCCTCAATCGCAAGCGCAGGTTGAGCGAGCTCGAGGACGACCCGTTCTTCTTTGGCGAACACCCGCTGTACTTCATCAACGGACGTCGAAACCTGACCAGCGGCGCGCGTTCCGACATGCTGCGCTCGTCGATGTTGTCCTTCTACCGAATCCCCGACCAGAAGGGCTCGACCTTCGTGCACGAGCGCACCATGGCGATTGTCGACGGGCGCCCGGCCGAGGCTCTGTCCGCCAGCTTCGAGCTGAGCTGGCTGCCCGACGAGCAATGGTGGCCGCACAATGTGCTGCCCACCGAAGGCGACGACGATCTGCGCTGGACCGACCTGGGCAAGTACATGGACTCGGGAAAACCGGCGTTTGGGTTCATGATTGGAGCGACGGACATCAACGTTCCGTTTCGAAAGGACCCCGAGACGCGCAAGAGCGAGCTGCACCGGCCCATGAAGACCTGGATGGTGACCATCGACCCAGACGAAGTGCGGCTTGTGGCCTGGACAGAGTCCGACAGGGACTACCGCCGCCGCGCCTATGACGAGGTCGTCGTGGGCAAGCTGGCGCGCAAGGACAAGGGCAAGGACGTGGCCAAGGTCGCCATCGACGTCACCGAGGGCGGGGCTGTGAGTGTGGCACTTGATGGCAAGAAGCACGCCTTTCAGATCGACGACTACCAGGGCGGAATGTACGGATTCGTGGTCGACGCCAACGGCTTTGTGCGCGTGCAGCAGCTGCGGATTCACTGACAGCAATGTCGTGATTCACCCGCTTGACCGGACTGCGCGAGTGCGTTGATCCCGTTGGACAGGGCGTGTCTGGTCCTGGCACGCTTGGTGCAAGGGCGCGCAGTGACGGAGGTTCCCCGTGTCATTTGTGCGATGTGTCTGGTTGTTCGCTGTGCTGTTCTTGGTGGTCTCGCCGGCGGTGGCGGCAGAGGCCGATGTCGGTGAGGTGGCGCTCGCGGCGCCGACGGAACTGCCGGCATGGAAACCCGAGCGCAACGGCATCGGCTCTGGTTCGGTGAAATACGACATCGGCGTGGGCATGGCGACGTACTTCCTCGTATCTCAAGCGATCCTGGCGGTCCCGCTGGCGGCGATGGCGCCGGTGTGCATCGGTGCAGGCAATCCTGGGTGCGGCGAGGCGGCGATGCTGTTGGGGGTGATTCCGCTCGTGGACAACCTGTTCATGCTTCCGATCTGCGCCTTTCTGACGACCTCGGGCCTCAAGAAGATGGGGCTACGGCCCAACCTCAGCGCTCAACGCATCGCGTTGGCCTCGTTGGCCGGACTCTGGGTCGCGGGGGTCGCATCGAATCAGGGGCAGAACGTACCGGCCTTGGTGGTGGCCGGAGCTCTGCTGCCGGTGCTGGGGGTCTCGGGCACCATTCAGCTGCACAAGAACCGCCGCATGTACCGCATGCACACCGGTCGTCGGGTTCTGTAGACCGGTCCTAGAAGAAGATGCGTCCGCCGATTCCAGCCTCGACGCCGGCTGCGGTTGCTGGGTAGAGCAGCACGATGGGTGTCACCTGCAGGAAGACATCGAATGGGTGCTGGTCCGGCAGGAAGGCGACGCCGAGTGGCACTCGCACGCCGAGCGCGAATGCATCATTGTTGCGGCCCGAAAACAGATCGAGGTCGGCTCCGATGCCTGCATAGGCGTTGAAGTGGGCGTTCTTGACATCGTTGGTGCGGGCCCTGGCCACCGTGATTTGGTAGTCCAGAGCGATGTCGAGGTCAGAACCGAGGAAGCTCCAGCCCACACCGAGCTGCAGGGCGTTGGTGTCATCGGCGCGCCAGATCACCGACAGGCCGGTGGGGTCGCCAACGACGAGGCCTACACCAATTCCGTATGGACTGTTGGCCGTGTTGATCTCAATGTCCCGAATGGGCGGAGGACCGGTGTTAGGCCGGTCTTGAGCCAGGGCGGGAAGGGACAGCAGGAGGGCCGCGAACGCGGAAGTGACAGTGCGCATGTGAGGAGTACGCTCCAGGGTGGCGCCGGGAGACTAACAGTTGGCTTACGCGCCAACCCCGTCTGTGTCGGCGAGCACCGTGATGGGCTTGAGCATGCCCTGTATGAACGGCATTTCAGGCTCGAGCTGTTGGCGACCCCAGCGCATGGCCAGCAGCAGATCTCGGAGCGGCGGCACCAAGTTCAGGGGCGACAGGGTCTTCTTGAACGGCACATAGAGGTCGGCGAACTTGTTGTGTGCCACCACGTTCGCAGCGTGAACAGCCTGTTGGAATGGGTACCAAGCAGGGTTGCTGGCCGAAGGAGAGAAGCAGTCGAGGGCCAAGACAAAGCTGTTTCGCCGTCCGCCAAGATCACCGGCGGTGATGCTCTCCCAGGCGATGCGTGAGCCCACATTGGCCACCATGCCGCCTTCGCCCAGTCGGGTGATGCCGTAGGCTGCATAGAGCTGGTCGAGCAGGCGAGTCATGTGGGGGTCGTCGCGCAACACGTCGTAGTGGATGACCGCTGGGATTGCCGCCGAGAAGCCCGCTGCGTCCAGCACATCGAAGTCGAGGGTTCCTGGGTCTCGGCCGATGACAATCTCGCGCAGGGATTCGCGGCGACCCAAGAACTCGCGGACGATGCCAAGAGCCTTGAAGGCCCCGCGAACGCGCCCTCGGGTGCTGCCTGCCATGTCCGGGGACAGCAGGTTTTCGTAGTAGTGAAGGTCGTGCTTGAGCGCGTCGACGGTGATGCCCGTGACCACCGTGTACAGGGGAATCTCGGTGTCCCGCATGCGCATGGGCTCGCCCGTCTCGGGGTGCTTGAACAAGTTGCCGAGCGCCGAGCGCAAGTACAGGCGCAGGGTGGCGGGCAGGCCGTAGCGGCTCTCGGTCTCGAGCACCCGGAACACGCCACTCCACGAAAGCTGCTTGCCGGCGGCGATCTGGGGAGCGGGATCGTAGCGCCGTCGACGTGCCCGTGTGGCAGCCGACCTCGAGCACGTGCCAGCCGG
>CAYYHT010000598.1:0-1931 GCA_964471355.1 uncultured Enterobacteriaceae bacterium | reverse complement strand
AGGGCGCCGATGGAGGTGCCGACCATGAGGTCGGGTTCGAGGCCGCTGCGCTCGATCAGCTCGTAGCAGCCTGGGTAGACATAGCCAGCCCCGCCGCCGCCACCGCAGACCACGGCAAACCGGCGCGTGGTGATCTCGGCCTCGAGAGAGTTCCGATCGATGGGCATGTGGTCGAGCACTGAAGCCCGAGCGAGGCGGGTTCGGCGAAGGAGGTCGGGGAGCGCACGAACCGCCTGCCAGTTGGTGTTGCTGCCGTCGAGCCGCTGGCGCAGGATGTCCTGGATGCCGCGGGCGTACAGCTCGTTGACGGAGCCGACGTTGATGTCGTCACCCTCTTCGTTTCGCACCATGGTGAGGCGGGCGAAGCTGACGACATACCGCAGGGCGTCGACGAGCTCTGGGTCGTCGCTGTGCTTGAGTCCGCGGCGCACAATCTCGGCTTCCATCTTGTCGAAGGGGCGCCGTCGTGCCGCCCAGCGCTCGGTGTCGTAGATCTGACTCAAGCCCAGAACCCCACAATCTCTTCGGTGGGATCATCGGCGATGACCGGCTGCCACTGTTGAGGCAGCAGCTCGGCGTACTGCCGCCAGCGAAACCGTCGTCCAAAGAGGACCACGACCCCACGGTCTTCAGGTCGGCGCAGCAGTCTGCCCGCCGCCTGGATTACCCGTGTCATTCCTGGAACAAGCGATGCGTACAGAAAGCCCTCCCCGTAGCGTTCATCGTAGTATGCACGCAGGAGGTCTCGCTCAAGTCCCACAGGGGGAAGCGCAGGTCCCGCGACCAATACCGCCTTGAGTGCTCCCGCCGGCAGGTCGATGCCCTCGGCAAAGATGCCGCCGAGCACCGCCGCGAGCACGGTCGGTTCGTCGGACGTCTGCAGCTTGCTCAGCCAAGCGCGCCGCGTCTCTTCGTCCATCGAGGGCTCCTGCATCAGCAGCTCCCGGTCCTCGAAGCTCCAGCGACCGGCGATGTCGCGCAGCATGGCAAATGAAGGGAAATAGACCGCGGTGTTGCCGGGCGTGGCCCGGATGCAGCCGGCCATCAGCGAAGCGGTCCGATCGGCGTGCGCTGCGCGATCTTTGTAGGCGGTCGAGACCCGCGGTGCGACGACCACATGTCGGTTCTCGGAGGGGAAGTACCCGGCGACATCCAGGAAGTCATAGGCCTCTATCGGCAAGCCCAGCAGATCTCTGTAGAAATCGAGAGGCGACAGCGTGGCGCTGGCTCCCACGAATCCGCCTAGCTCGCCGATGAAGGGGCCGAGCCACGGGGACGGGTCGAGGCAGAGCATGCCGACGCGTTGCTCGCCCGGGGCGGTGCGAACGAGCTCAACAGACTCCTCTCCGGCGTCGGCGAGAATGCGCACGAACCGCAGCACGCTGCGCGCCAGATCGATCCAAGGGTCGGGCTGTCCCGCGTCGATCAAGGGACTGTCCGCTTTGAGCAGGGCATAGTCGAGTCCGAGCTCGTCGACTCGGTCGGACAGATCGGCCCAGCAGCGGCGGTCCAATTCAGCGACGCCGTCCGAACCCTTGAATGGCCCCACCGCCAAGTCTCCGGCCTCGATGATGCGGTAGTCGACGTCCCGTGCGAGGGAGGCGAATGCTGTGTAGTCCGGGCCGCCGCGGTCGAGCATCTCGACGGCCTGCCGGGCGGCGCGACCGCTGACTCGAGGTGAGCCGTAGCCCCGGGCACGCTCGACGAGCTGATGGGATTCGTCGACCACGACGATCCAGTCCTTTGATGCCCCATCGGCAAAGTGGCGGCGCATGCGTACATCGGGGTCGAAGGCGTAGTTGTAGTCGCCGATGATGACGTCGACGTGGTCGCTGACGTCTTTGGTCAGCTCGTACGGGCAGACGACATGCGCTGCGGACAGCTCAACAAGTGCCTCGCGGTCATTGCAGCCCGCCTCGATTGCGCGGCCG
>CAYYHT010000597.1:0-5110 GCA_964471355.1 uncultured Enterobacteriaceae bacterium | reverse complement strand
TTACGGAAGTTCGGGTAGTGCCCGATGATGCGCTGCATGCGCGCTTTGGTGACGTCGACCCGCGCCAACAAGATGTCCCCTTCGGCAAGCTTGCGGGCCGCCATCAGCGAACGGGCGGTGCCCATGTCCGCCGGTCGAACCGCCATCAAGCAGTCCGTCTGCAGCAGGTGAATCGCCGCCAACTGGTCGCGTTCGACGTCATCAACGTCCGAAATCAGCGGCGTGATGATCTCGAGCACTTCGAGCGCACGCGCTTGTTTACCTGTTCGCACCAGCTCTTCTGCGACGGCAAAGCCCTGAAGCACAGCCTCTTTGTTCTTGTTGGCGGCGACCAGCAGACTGACTCCGCGTACCGTCTGAGCCCGGACCGTCTGAGCCAGTGTTCGCTCGATAATCCGGCGTCGAGCTGGGTTGAGCTGCTTCATCAGCACCTCGGCCGCGAGAGGTCGGGAGAGCACCCACTCGGACTGATCTTGCCGCAGCCAACCTTTGCGCGCGAGCTTCTGCACAATGACGTCGACCTCGTCCGAGGTCAGTGACAGAGCCACCCCCAGCAGCTCGGCCGATGCCGATCGACCAGCGAGTGCAAGCACCTCCAAGACGCGCCGATGTGCGACCGGAACCTGATCAAAGGCCGCGTTCAGCACGCGCTCAGCGGTCGGCGCGAGCTCCAAGTCGCCGTCCTCGATCTCCCACAACACCCGATTGAAGTCCTCGTCGTGGAGCATGACGTGGTCGGCCGCAACGAGCTCGTGCACGATCTCTTCGATGAAGCCCGGTTGACCTCCCGATGCCCGGTGAATCTTGCGGGCAAGCTCGGCGGGAGGGGCGTTGCGGTGCAGCATCGCGCCGACAGCCAACGCGACGTCTTGTTCAGACAGCGGTCCGAGGTTCACGCGGACGTAGTCGTTCCAACGTGCTCGCAGGGGCGAAAAGGTCTCGTTGATGCTGGTGTCTGAACTGATGAGAAAGTTGATCGGGGCCGCGGCGTCTTTGCACGCAGCACGGGCCTGGACCAGCATCTCCAGGGCAAGTGGCCCCAGCCGATGGGCATGCTGAACCACAAGCAGCAACCCCCCATTGGCCTGCTTTGCGTAGTCGATCAGAACCTGACCACCAGCCTTGTGCATTCCCGTGCGCACGTCGGGCAGCAGCGTGACGCCGCGGTCGGGCTCTTGAAACAGCGGGACCACGTCGTTCATGTTGAGCTCAAGAGCCAGCGCCTTGAAGCCCTGCAGCAGGGTACGGAATGCGCGACTCTCGCGGATATTGATGGTCTGAACAGTCCATCCATCGATTCCGGCCGCCGAGGCGACGGCGGACGTCAGCCGCGCATATTCGCTACCTTCGGGTCCCACGACCAGGCCACCGCTCGCCGGCTTGTCCAATGACAGCGCCGCCAAGCAGGTCCGCAGCTCGTCATCGCGTCCCACTGGCCGGCTCGATCGGACCGTGATGCCGGCCCCTGGCAGGCGATTCAAGCTCTGATGAGAGACCTCCTGCAGCACCTCTTGGATGTCCCGGGCATCTTGCGGTCGATCTCGGGGGTCCTTCTCGAGAAGCCACAGGATGACTTGCTCGAGGCCCTCTGGCAGCGCCGGAACCAGTTCACGAGGCGGTCGTGGCGGCTCCTTCACGTGCAGACGTGCGAGCTCGTGCGCCTCGGTCGAAGCGAACAGACGCTTGCCCGTCGCCAACCGGTACAGCAGCACGCCAAAGCTGTACAGATCGGAGCGGCGGTCGACCTGTCCTCCCGTGATTTGCTCGGGCGAGGCATAAGCAAAGGTGCCTACGAACTCACCTTCCGTGGTGATCTGCTCCATCGGATTGAACAGGTGGGCGGTACCGAAATCCAGCAGCTTGACGCGACCATCGGGAAGCACCAGTACGTTCGCGCTCTTGATGTCGCGGTGCACCAGCCCCCGGTCGTGGATGTAGGACAATGCGTCGGCGAGCTGGTACGCCAGCCGCAGGACCTCAGCAGTGCGGCGCGGCGTGCCGGATCGGCCGGTCAGCTTGACGTGGCGCTGCAGCGGTACGCCGTCCAACAACTCCATCGTCAGCCACGGCATCTTGTCGACGTCAAAGCCGTAGTTGTACACCCTCACGATGTTCGGATGATTGAGGCGCGTCATCGCCTCGTATTCGCGGTTGAATCGGGGCAAGGCCGAGCCCGTGACCGTCAGAAGCTTCAGCGCTACATGCTCGCCACTGGCCTCGTCAGCCACCTCGAACACCTCAGCCATGCCGCCGCGAGCAAGCGGACGCACGACTTGGTAGGGCCCGATGGTGTCCGGGGCTGCGGAGAGTTGCTGAGACAAAGCCTGTGCAGACTACCAGCAGCCTCCGGACGCGATCCAGGATCCGTAGCCGTAGTCGCTCAAGTCGTACCGATAGACGAAGTCGATCCAGCCCTCAGACCCACGAAGTCGAACGGGTGTGCGAGCGGGCCGACGAATGAGCCCGCTAGCCGGCTCCAGTCACCGTGATGACCGGTCCAAGCTCCGGAAGCTCCCCTTCTAGATGTTCGAGCACCCAGGCAGCCACATCCGCGCGCGGGATCTGCGAGTTGCCCACCAGCCGAGTCGCGACCACTGTCTTGCCGGTGGCGGCCTCATCGGTGAGGCCTGTCGGTCGCGCGAACATGACCTGGGCAGAACACCCCGCAAAGCCGGCCTCGAAGCCCTCGAGGTCGTTGTAGGCGACGCGCAGCGCGCTCATCTTGATCAGCGCCTTGAAGAAGAAGGGCATGATGTCCCAGCTGCTGCCGACCCCACCTGCCGTGATGGCCAAGACGCGTGGCACACCGGCCTGGTCGACGGCCTCGGCGATGGCCGGACCGGCCCGGGACATCAACGTGATGTCCTCGGCGGTGGCCCAGGGGGCGATGCCCGACATGCGAATGCCGAGGCCAGAAAGCACCACATCGGCCCCCTCGAAGGTGGTCGCCAAGAAGTCGACATCATCGACATCCCCGCGGGCAACGGTGACGCCGTCGGGCACGTCATCAAGGGACGAAGTGGCCCGTCCAACGGCCACGACACGGTGGCCGGCCGCGGCGGCCTGTTGAACAAGATGGCGGCCGCAGCCACCGCTGGCGCCGAGAATGACGAGCTTTAATGGCATCGGGGCCGCAAGATAGCGCAGTCGCTACTCCGGGTCGTGGGCCACGCGATGCAGAACGCCGAGCGCGTGCGCAGCCAACCACGAGCAGTGTCTCGGCCCCTCGGCGACGGCGGAACAAAAAGGCCGCCCTCCCGGCCCGCGAAGCGTAGGCTCCGTGCGCTGGGAGGCATACGCGAATCGGACCTTGGTGATGTTGTGTGTGGTGGTTTCTTCCGGGTGCGCAGGCGACGCGACAGAACCCGAGGTCCGACAGACCCTGGTGGGCGACATCCGATGACGGCGGGAGCGGTGAAGGTCGGAGCCGCGACGTTCGCATCGGAGAGCGAGACCGCTTCCCCCGACGTCTGGGTCCAGGCATAGCTCAGTGGCTCGTCGTCGGGATCGACGCTGGCGCTGGCGTCGAGGGTGACTTCGACACCCCGGCCGGACGTCTGGTCTGCGCCGGCGATGGCGATGGGATCGAGATTGAGCACGACAACGTCGAGGGATGCCGAGGCCTCGAGCTCGCCGTCGCTCACGGTCACCTCGAAGGTCAGGGTCTGTGCGGTGGCGGGTGCGTTGAACGAGCCGGACTCCGCAGTCGTGTCTGCAAGCGCCATGGTGTCGCCCGCGCTCTGGCTCCACAACCAGCCGAGTGCGTCGCCATCCGGGTCCTTGCTGGCCGAGGCATCGATCGTCACGGTGCTTCCCTTCAGCACCGCCCCCCCCCCGGCCGCGATGGCGCTCGGAGCACGGTTCTGGACGTCGATGCTCAGGTCGTCGGTGCTGGAGAGCTCGCCGTCGGTGACCTCGACCTGGAACACGAGTGCACCGGTGACCCTGGGGGCGTCGAAGGCGGCCGCAGCACCATCTTCGGCCAGCGTGACCGGTTCGCCGGAGAGCTGAGTCCAGGTCCACATCAGGGAGGCGCCTTCCGGATCCGAGCTGCCTGAAGCCGAGAGCGAAACCGCGTCTCCTCGGTACACTGCGAGGTCCTGGCCCGCGTAGGCAAGCGGTGCCATGTTCTCGGGCTCGTCGGTCTCGACGACCACCGGGTCAGTGTCCCCATCGGTCGGGCCCGTGCACGCAGTGAGCGCGAGGATCAGCAAGATGGGTCCCATGGCCATTCTCCAGGTTCCATCATGCCCCATGGCGACCTCTGACGGGCCTGCCGAAGAGGACAGGAAGTCGGATCAGTAGCCGTAGTCGCTCAAGTCGTACTGATACACGAAGTCGATCCAGTACTCAGACCCACGGGGCTCAAACTCGAAGCTGGCGCTGACATTGGGCTCGCTGTCCCAGTACAGCGGATCAAAGGGGTACCAATACTCGTAGTCGCCGTACCCGCCGTAGTTGTCCACATAGGCCACCATCAGCACCGGGCCACCGAGCATCGAGCCGTCGAGATCGATGCCGAGCCCCACCTCGTCGTAGTAGTCGTAGTCCCGCATTTGAGCGCCACAATCCGAGACTGTGATGTCCAGTACCTCGCTCAATTCATGCTCGACATCGAACGCGAAGTCACACTGATCGCAGGCCAAGCTGGGCGCCGAGGCCACCGCCTCGCGAATTCCAGCGCAGTAGTAGCGGCCATCGTCTGGATCGAGCATGCCGATGGTCATGGCACCGCGCCATTGTTGGTCGGGTTCGGCGCAGCCCTGAAAACCGAGCGCAAAGGTCGCTCGAGACCAGGAGCCGAATTCGCCTGGCGCGTCCAGCAACTCGATGCCCGCGTCGAGTGGCAGCGTGCAAGGCACGTCTGTATCGACATCAGCGTCGGCATCGACATCAGCGTCGGCATCGGCATCGGCATCGGCATCGGTGTCGGTGTCGGTGTCCGAATCGGTGTCGGTGTCCGTCTCGCTGGGATCACCGAGCTCATCCCACGGAATCACGCCGTGCTGGCACGCAGTGCACGCCCACAACGCACCGACCATCATTACTGCCAAGCGGCCCAACCGGCCTCCTCTAGCGCCCCGAGGCCGTCAACCTGCCACATGCCAGG
>CAYYHT010000596.1:0-5111 GCA_964471355.1 uncultured Enterobacteriaceae bacterium | reverse complement strand
CGCTCCTCGTGGCCGCGTGCAGACAATGTCTGCGATGCCGTCGAGGCGCATGGTGACCAGCTGCATGCGGCGCTGGTAGGCGGACCGCATGAGCTCGGTGGTGCTGGGGTCCCCGCGCAGTGCGCTCAGAGCCGCCACCTGATTGATGGTGGCCACGCCGCTGGTGGTCTGGCTTTGAAGCGTGATCATGGCGGCGATGATGGCCGGAGGCGCGACCGCCCAGCCCACCCTCCAGCCGGTCATGGCGAAGGCCTTGCTGACGCTGTCGATGATGACCGTGCGCTCGGGTGCGAGCTCGTATGGCGACACATGCTGGAAGTCGTCAAAGGGCAGCGTGCGGTAGACCTCGTCGCTGATGATGACCAAGTCGTGACGGACGGCCAGGTCGACGGCGGCCTCGATCAAGGCACGGGGCCATCCAGCCCCGGTCGGGTTGTTCGGGCTGCACAGGCACAGCGCCGCTGTGTTCTCGGTGACGGCCTGCTCGAGCTGCGCCGCGGTCGGCAGAAACTGGGTCGACGAAGAGGTGGGGACACGCACGGGACGTCCGCCGGCGAGGGTGACCATGTCTGGCGTGCTGGCCCAGCAGGGGGTGGTCAGCACCACCTCATCGTCGGGATTGAGCACCGCCCGAAACGCGCCCATCAGGGCGTGTTTGCCACCCATCGTCACGATCACATTCTCGGGCAGCACATCCGTCGACGTGCGCACCCCTGTCTGCGCCGCGATTTCGTGCCGCAGCGTGGTCATTCCGGCGGCGGGGCCGTACTTGGTCAGCCCGTCGGCAATGGCCTGCTTGCCGGCTTCGGCTGCAGCGGCTGGAGTCGGAAAGTCAGGCTCGCCCGCGGCGAGGTTCACGATGTCTGCGCCCGACGCAATGCGGCCTTTGGCCTTGGCGTCGGCGGCCATGGTGGGGGACGGCGGAATCGATGCGACCAAGCGCGACACTCGGCTCAAAGCGTGTTCACCGAGATCTCACCCATGCCCCAGGACTGGCCAATGTACTGCGCATCGTTCAAGTCAGTGCCGTCCATGGCGCCGATTTCCCACAGCTCGTCCGATGCCCCGCTTTCTGGACACATCACGCTGCCCACTTCAAACACAGTGATGATGTCTCCGTTGTCGATGGTGATGCCCTCGCCAAAGGACAGCAGCAGATAGCCGCCGGCTCCGCCCAGACTGGCGAACACGTTGGTCTCGCAGTCGCTGTCGCGCTCACCGAGTGCGTGGGACGAGTCGAGGTGTTCATTGTCTGCGCCCAGCAGAAGCTCGTCGACGACAGTGGCGGCCCAGTAGTCGCCGCTTGGTTTGTTGAGCAAGACCGAGTCGATGTCGGCTCCTGCGGTGCGTCCACCGGCGCCCGAAGTCAGGTCAAACAGCAATAGATGTTCATAGGAACCCGGTTCGCGGGGCTCTTGCGGTGCCGTATCGGACACAGCACTGTCGACCGGAGGCGACCCCGAGCAAGCGAGCATGGCAAGGATGCCGATCATGTGGCGAACAGCCGAGTGGGGTCTCGGAAGGACTTGAACTCGAGCGCGTTGCCCGACGGGTCGGCCAGGAACATGGTGGCTTGTTCTCCGACCTTGCCGGGCCAGCGCACATGGGGCTCGATGATGAAGGACACCTCGGCGCTTCGAAGGCTGTCTGCCAGGGCATGCCAATCGGCCCAGGGCAGCACGACGCCAAAGTGGCGCACCGGGACAGCCTTTCCGTCGACCTCGTTGCGGGACACATCGTCGGCTGTTGCAGTCACATGTGCCGAGATCTGATGGCCAAAGAAGTTGAAGTCGATCCACTTGGCGGTGGAGCGTGCCTCGGTGGCGCCGAGTACCCCCACATAGAACGCTCGGGTCTGATCGATGTCCCGGATGGGGAAAGCGAGGTGGAAGGGGACAACTGCCATGCGCTGACCTACCGCTGCAGCAAGCACTTCGCCAGTGCCTTGGTGTGGGCGGGACCCGTGCCGCAGCAACTTCCAATGATGGTCGCACCAGCGGCGACCCAAGTGGCCGCCAGCTCGGCATAGGCATCTGGAGCCTCCGGATCGCCCCAGCCCAACCCGTCCTGCATCTGGCCGGCATTGGCGTACACCCCGATCGGAACGCCGAAGGGCGTCAGCCGCGCCAAGAAGGGCAGCGCGATGCGGGGGGCTGTGCAGTTCAACAGCACCGCCGAAGCGCCCGCTTGCAGAACTGCCTCGGAGCCCCGGCTGACGTCGTCGGGCGTGAGCAAGTCGCCGTTGGGACCGGCAGTGAAAGACGTCCACACCTCGAGTCCGGTGCGGGCGGCGGCGCGGGTGGCTGCGACGGCCTCGCCCACATGCGGAAAGGTCTCGCACAGCAACAGGTCGACCTGGAGTGCCGCCAAGTGATCGGCGAGCAGCTGGTGTTCGGCTTCGGCCTTCGGAGGCGACAGATCGGGCCGGTAGCAGTCTTCGAGGGGAGCGATGCTGCCGGCCAGGCGATGGTCTGGTGCAATGGCCTCTCTGGCCAATGCGACGGCCGTTTGTGCCAATGCTCGCCAGTCGCGGCCGGCGCTCCTGCGAGAGGTGCGAAACGTGTTGGCCGTGTGCACGGTCGCCCCCGCATCGGCGTATTCCCGATGGATCTGTGCGATGGACTCGGGCGCGCTCGTCAGGGCTGCCGCACTCCATAGCGGCAGTGGCGTCGCAATTCCGCGTGCATTCAACTCGGTGCCAAGCGGCCCATCAATCAGCAATATGCCCATTTCCAAGATAAACTAGCAGAGTCTCTTTTCGCTTTGACGAGCTGGCGGGTCCAACCCACAGCAAGGAGCACCGATGCGAACCACGTTGATTGTTTTGTCCATGGCCGCGATGACTGGCTGCGCTTCAGAGCCCGCCAGCTTCGACTACCGGTCGACCTTCGATCACGAATCCCGGGGCCTGGTGTTGCACAGCCAAGGCGAGACGGGCCATGCGGGCATGTACGGCACCAACTGCCCCTTTGAGACCAACCACGGTGGGGTCACTGGCGACACAGACCTGCCGGACAAAGACGAAGAGCTTCAGGACCACGGCGTCACAGCACTAGGACCCAACAGTGTGCTGGCCGTGATTGAAGACACCGTGCACATGTTCGACAAGACCACGGGCTCGTACGTGCTCGACGCAGTGGACGTGCCCGGTGTCGACCGAGTTCGCATCTGGGACGAGGGACTGGTGGCGACTGTATCCACCGACGCGGGCTGCGCTGTGGTGTGGACGGGCTCGGACCGCGCATCTGTCGAACTGCCCAGCTGCCCCGACCAACACCAGTTCACCACCGACCCTGCGACCGGCACGGCGGTGGGCGCCATCGATGGCCAGGTGGTTGTGGTCGACGAGCAGGGGCTGCACATGACCGGTGTGGCCGCAGACCTGGTGGCCTGGGATGCATCAACCCAGCAAATCTACGCGGCGACCCGCGGCCAGCACGACTTTGTGGCCCTCGACCCCAGCGGAGCCGACCTGTGGACCATCCAGACCGACAACCCGGTTCGCGGCTTTGCAGCAGCCGGCATCATTGGACACGCAGCGGTCACGCTCGAGCGGTCCGATGGCATGGGCGAGCTGGCCATGTTTGACGGCTCAGACGGAGCCCTCTTGGGATTGACCACCACGCCGCAGCCCGCAGACACCGTGGTGGTGTCTGCGAACGGCGCGATGATTGGGATTGTGTTGCCGGGGCGGACGCATTTCTTCGCGACCGCGCCCTGGCTTCAGTAATCCCGCTCAGTACTATTCTGGGGTGGCGGCCGGAGTAGCAGCAGCAGCAGCATCTTCGAGTGCCTTGACGCGTGCTTCGAGGGCAGGAATGGCCTCGTCTGCTTCGCGGAGGGCCGCAATGGAGCGGGCCTGGGTCGAATCGACCTCGGCGCCACGGTTCTGGACTGTCTCGAGAACACGCACTCCCTGACGGGTGAGTCGGTTGTTCGCCAAGTTGCCGGCGAGGCCGAGCAGAGCGAGGGCGAAGGCGACGACTGCCACCGTGCTGGTGGTCGCAGCGGTCAGCGGCGGCGGATCTTCTTGAGTCATGGATACCTCTTCCAACGGGGGGTGCTTACTAGAGCGCCAGGATGCTAGAATGCGGGCGTTTGCCTGTCAAAGGTGGATGTGCACTTTGCGCGCGATTGTCCGAGATATCTCCGAGCGTTTCAGCGACGCGGTGACCATGCATGCGAGCCAAGGCGACATCAACGTGTCTCTCGCGCGGACTCAGCACGCTGCCTACGTCGCGGCCCTCCGGGCTCTGGCGGTCGACGTCACCGTGCTGGCCGCCGATAGCGACCAGCCAGATTGTGTGTTTGTGGAAGATCAAGCTGTGGTTGCGGGGGGCATGGGTCTAATCACGCGCAGCGGAAACGCGGGGCGTCGGGCTGAGGCTGTGGCAGTCGCATCGGCACTCGACCCTTTCATGCCGCTGAATCACATGGCAGCTCCTGCCACTCTTGATGGCGGCGATGTGCTGCGGGTGGGACGCGTGCTGTTTGTCGGCCGCTCCGCGAGGACGTCCGCAGGGGGAGTGGAGGCGCTCACAGAGACCTTCGGTCCACATGGCTTTGCGGTTGTCGAGGTGACGGTGTCCGACGCGCTGCATCTCAAGTGCCACTGCAGCACTCCGGGTCCTGGAGTCGTGTTGCTTGCGCCAGATCGAGTCCCCGCCGGTGCCTTCTCCGATTTTCGGGTGCTCGAGGTGCCCCCACAAGAGGCCTATGCGGCCAATGTGGTCGGGGTGAATGGATCGGTGCTGGTGCCCGCTGGCTACGACGCGACGCGGGCCGTTCTCGAGGGGGCCGGCTTCGACGTTGTGGTCTTAGATACGTCCGAGATCGCCAAGGCGGACGGGTCGCTCACGTGCATGAGCCTCTTCTTCTAGACGCCTATTGGTCGTCGAGCTCGCCGGCTTTGGCCTTGGCAATCCACGTCCGGATCTCGCCTTCGATGACCTTGATGGCCTGCTTCTTGAAGATTCGCCACATGAACGGGACCTTCAGATCCAGGTCAATCGCGCCGGGGCGCATGTCGACGCGACCTCGCAGGGTATTGCCCATGACGGTGAAACTAAGCTCGGCGGTCTCGTCATTCAGCCACTTGCCCGTCGGTGAGT
>CAYYHT010000595.1:0-5126 GCA_964471355.1 uncultured Enterobacteriaceae bacterium | reverse complement strand
ACTCGATTCGAGAGACCATCGCTCGTGCCCTCGACCTGGTCATCCAGCAGACACGACTCAATGACGGTTCTCGCCGCGTCATCTCCATCACCGAGATCACCGGCATGGAAGGCAGCGTCATCACCAGTCAGGAGATTTTCACCTTCGATCAAGAAGGGGTCAACGAGCACGGCAAGATCTTCGGAAAGTACCGAGCAACCGGTGTTCGCCCCCGTTTTACGACGCGTCTCGCTTCGTACGGCGTCCGGCTCTCGCCTGAGCTGTTCCGCTGGCACATGGATGTGAACAAGTAATGCCCGCAATCGTCATTCTCATCGTCATGGCGGTGGTCTTCACGGCCATCATCGCAGTCGCTCAAGGCGCCTACTGGGCCTACGTCGCTCGCGAAGAGGCAGCAAAGAACGAGCTGACCAGACGACTGGGTCTGATGGGCGAAGGCGACGGCGACGGGGGAGACTCCCTGTTCCGTGAGCAGGCTGCTGATGCCGCTGCGAACGCGCTCGGCAACATCGGCACTCACCTCCAAGAGACGATCAACGCGGCAGACATGGACCTGTCGGTCAGTGGGCTGCTTCAACAGTCCGCGATGACCGCCGGCGTCGGCTGGGTAGTGGGCATCGTCTTTTTGGGCTTCTCGGCGTCCCCCCTCGTTGCCCTCATCGGTGGCGTGCTGCCGTACATGCGCGTCCGTCGCGCTGCCGGCATCCGCGCAAAAAAGCTGGTCGAACAGCTTCCCGACGCCCTGGACTTGATCGCTCGCTCACTGCAAGCGGGCATGGGACTCAACGACACCTTCCGCATGGTCGCCGAAGAGATGGAGTTCCCCATTGCGGCTGAGTTCGGGCGTGTGTTCGAAGAGATTCGCTTCGGCCGCGAGTTCCGTCACGCACTCAAGATGCTCATTGTGCGCAACCCCACGTTGTTCGACATGCGACTGTTCGTCTCGTCGACGCTGCTGGCGCGCGAAACGGGCGGTAACCTCATCGATATTCTCAAGAGCATCGCCAAGACCATCCGCGGTCGGTTCAGCTTCCAGCACAAGGTGCTGGCGATGACATCGGAAGCGCGCTCGTCAGCCTACGTGCTCGGCGCGCTGCCCATCTCCGTCATGCTTCTCATCTCAGCCATGCAACCGGCGTACATCGAGCCGTTGTTTACAACGTCACTCGGCAACCTCTTCCTGAGCTACAGCGCGGGCTCATATGCCGTCGGCATCTTCCTTATGAAGACGATGTCGGACGTAAAGGTCTAAGAAATGGGCACTCTCGTCATCGTTCTGGCGCTTGTCGTCCTGCTGATCGTCGCAGGCGCATCGTACGGCGTCTACCAGCTGCTGAACCCGACCCGAACCAGTCGGGACCGCCTCGCCGAGCTCACCGGTGGGCCAAAGAAAGAGCCAGGCGGAGACGATGAACTCGCCGAGCGCATCCAGAAGCGTCTTGCCGAGCTTGCGACCAACGCCGATATCGACGACGCCGACGCCCTGCAGAAGCAGCTCATTCAGGCTGGCTTCCGCGCCAAGAACGCGCCGCAGCTGTTCAACATGGCCCGCGTCGTGCTGGCCCTGCTCATGCCCATCCTGGTCTCGCCCCTGGTGCTCAGCTCAAGCCTGACCACCATGGCTGGCGCAGTCTTCCTCGCTTCGGGCTTCGGCTACGTGATGCCGCAGCTCATCGTGACCGGCGCGATGGACGCCCGAAAGGCCGAGCTACTCAACGCCTTCCCCGACTCCCTCGACCTTCTCGTGACTTGCGTCGAAGCAGGCCTCGCCCTCGACGCCGCCATCAAGCGAGTCGCCTTCGAGATGGAAGAGGCGGCTCCCATGCTGTCCACCGAGATGCTCACCGTCACCAGTGAGATGTCCGCGGGTGTCGCCCGTGTCGACGCGCTCAAGCACTTCGGCGAGCGGACTGGTGTCGACGAGATCGTTCAGTTGGTCAACATGCTGGTGCAGGCCGACCGCTTCGGTACGTCTATCGCCGACAGCCTCCGCACCCACTCCGAGATTGTGCGTGAACACCGCATGTCCCGCGCCGAAGAAAAGGCCGCGGCGGTCTCGCCAAAGCTCACGGTCGTCATGATCATGTTCCTGATGCCCACGCTCGGCATCGTTCTCCTCGGACCCGCGATCATCAACATCAGCGAGCTGTTCTAAGACGGCCCGAGGCATCTCCTGCGCGCACTCGTCCCAATCTTCCTGATGCTCGCACTCGGCGGCTGCGGCCCCGGCCCGAAATCAGGTCTGGAGCCAACCCCAGAGTGGCGCTCCGAGCGCGACAAGACGGGTCTGCGCCTGAAGATCGCTGCCGACCTCATCGACGTCGGCGCCATCACCGAGGGATTGCAGCTGTTGGCGGACATCCGGCAAGAAGGCACAGACACACCAGAGCTCGACTACCTGCAAGGCCTCGGGCTCTCGCGCCAGGGCTTGGCCAGCGAGGCCGAAACTCTGCTGCTCGCGTCAGCGAAACACCTGCGCAAGGACGCGCGTCCCTGGAGAGAGCTCGGCCTCATCTACGCGGACACAGATCGTCCCCAAATGGCGATCGACGCCCTGCAGACGGCACTTGAGTACGATGACCGTGACGCCGCCAGCTGGAACAACCTCGGCTTCCTGCAGCTGTCCGAGAAGCAATATGCACCTGCGCTCGAGTCATCGCAACAGGCCGTGGCCCTTGATGGGTCCGTTGCTCGCTACCGAAACAACCTCGGATTTGCGTTCGCGGCGAATGATCGCCCTGAAGAAGCGTTTCGCGCCTTCCGAAGTGCCGGGACTGTCGGTGACGCGCACGCCAATTTGGGGCTTGCCTACGAGCTTCACAACGACCCGGACAACGCTCTGCAACAATTCACGAAGGCGCTGGAGTACAGTCCTTCTCACGTGCTCGCACAGCAAGGCCTCTCACGCTTGCAGAACCTGACCGATTCCGAAACGGAAGAGGAGTCTCCATGACCCGCATTATCATCGCAGCCGCCACATTGTTCGCCCTCACCGGCTGCGGCTCGTCCAAGCATATGCAGTACGATTTTGGGCGCGCCTTCACTGCCGCCAATACTGCACAGGCTGACCTGACCCGCCCCTCCGCCGCGAACAGCGCGTTTCCGCTCTCGGGCGTCGAAGCGGCCGCGATTCGCATCAACGTGACGGCATCCACGACCGAAGAGAAGGACAGTCAGTCCACACTTAAGCAGGGCAACTAGTCCAGTAGGCGCGGCATGAACCTCGCGCCTCGCCGCGCCCCCGCCACACTTGTCCTGGGCACGCTTTCCGGCGCGCTTGCCGCCATTACGGTTATGGCGACGAGCATCCCGATTGCCCGCAGGCTGGGTCTCGTCGAAGAGTCGCTCTACCGGAAACACGCGGTGACGGCCGTTGAAGTGGGTGCACGCATCCTTGAGATCGAGGGCGGTTTCGATCAAACCACCCGAGCCGATCTTCAGGTGACGCGCCTTCAGCTGATTCAGCCTGGAGAGGACATCATCGTTCACCAGGGTCCTGACCTCGATCCGATCCTCATCGACATGGCCTGCGCCGAGGAGTCGCAGCTCATTCTCGATTCCAACAGCATCCACTGGGCGCTGGCCTGCAAACAGGTGCCCCAGGGTCAGCTCATCGCCGCGTTCAATCCCAGCGCGGCCCCAACGAACGACATTTTCTCGTTGATGCTGATGCTCTCGGCGTTGGTGGGCATCGTCACCGCCATGGGTGTGCTCTCATTCCTTCGACCGCTGAACCAGATGTCGACCGCCCTCGACCGCGTGCGCGCCGGTGAGCGCGGGGTGCGCGTCGAATACACCGGACTGACCGAGCTCGACGAGCTGGTTGATCACCTCAATCTGGCAGCACAGGGCATGGAAGAGCGCGAGGACGCGATTGTGGCCCGCATCCAGGTCGTACAGCAGCTCGCACGCCTGGTCGCCCACGAAGTGCGCAATCCGCTGCAGAGCCTCGAGCTGCTGACGAGCCTGATTGCAACCGAGGACAATGCCACTGAGCGGGCTGAGCTCGCCGGAAGCCTGCACGCCGAAATCTCCACCCTGAACGCGGTGGTCGAGCGTCTCCTCTCCAAAGATGCGACGCGCGGCGCACTGCGCCTGGCTATGCAGAAGGCCCCGCTGCTGCCGACCATCGAACACGTCGTGCGCCTGCGAAGCCCCGAGGCCACGTCGCGTGGCACACGGATTGAAATCGGTGACGTGTCTGAGGCACCAGTCGCCTTCGACTCGGCGTTGCTAAGCCGAAGCATCGAAAATCTCGTAATCAATGCGATGCAGATCGTTCCGCTTGGGTACGGACTGATTCGCGTGACCGTTCGCGAGGAAGACGAGAACACGATTGCCATCTCGGTCGAGGACAACGGACCCGGCGTCGATCCTGAGTTTGGCGCACAAATCTTCGAGGCCGATGTGACCACCAAAGAGAGCGGCACGGGCCTGGGTCTGACGCTCGTCCGCGGTGTGGCCGAAGCGCACGGCGGCTACATCGAGTACGATGACTCGCCGCTTGGGGGCGCCCGATTTACACTCCGCATTCCCCGGGTCGAGGTGACCGCTGACGAAGTCCTCGCTGAAAGTACTCATAGTTGATGACAATCGCTCTGCGGCCAACGCCATGGCCAAGATGCTGCGCAAAGGCGGCGACGATGTCGAATCGCTCTATGACGGCAACGACGCCATCAAACGCATCGAGACAGGCAGCTTCGACCTCGTCCTGACCGACCTCAAGATGGAGCCCATCAATGGACTTCAGGTACTCAAGGCCGCCCGGCAACAGCGCCCTCCAGTCGAGGTCATCGTCTTTACTGCGTACGGCGCCGTGGACGTCGCCGTGGAAGCCATGCGCATGGGCGCACGCGACTTTCTGACCAAGCCAGTCAGCATCGACCAGATCACCGAGCGTTTGGCCCAGTTGCGCCCATCCGCTTCCGGCAAGGCCGAGACAGGAGATCTGGCCTACATCGCGCAGGACCCGGCGAGCCGCGAGCTGCTCGATGCGCTCGAACGCGCAGCAGGCGTGCCTTCGGCGTGTTGGATCGAGGGCGAACTGGGCAGTGGCCGGGGCTATGCCGCGCGCGTAGTGCACGACCACGCGGGCGGCGATGCGCCATTTGCGACATTCGACGTCA
>CAYYHT010000594.1:0-5138 GCA_964471355.1 uncultured Enterobacteriaceae bacterium | reverse complement strand
GTCGGTGCCGTCGTACCAAATCTCGGTGGCGTCTGGATGGATGGCCCCGTTGCCGTAGTTGCAATCCGTTCCGCCGGTGCTCGTGTCGTCGTGCCCGTCCCCATCCAGATCGTTCTCGAGTGTGGCGGGCTCACAGTCGTCGTCGATTCCGTTGTAGGGCACCTCGGTGGCATCGGGATTGACACTGGCGGCGCCATCGTCGCAGTCGTCGGCCAGCACAAAACCATCCTCGTCCAGGTCGTCGTCAAGGGTGGCGGGGTCGCAGTCGTTGTCGATGCCGTCGTAGGTCGTCTCGGATGCTGACGGGTTCACGGTGGGGTCGGAGTCATCGCAGTCATCAGCCCCCAGCGACCCGTCCCCGTCGATGTCGTCGTCGAGAGTCAGCGCATTGCAGTCGTTGTCGATGCTGTCGTAGGCCACCTCGGTGACGCCGGGATTGATGGCCGGATCGGTCTCGTCGCAGTCCTCGCTGCCGATGTACCCGTCCCCGTCCAGGTCATCGTCCAGGCTGGTCGGGTCGCAGTCGTTGTCGATGCCGTCGTACGGCGTTTCGGTGGCATCTGGATGCACATTCGGATCGGTGTCGTCGCAGTCGAAGGCCAGGACGAAGCCGTCTTGGTCCAGGTCATCGTCCAGCGTGACGGCGTCGCAGTCGTTGTCCTTGCCGTCATAGATGACCTCGATCATCAGCGGGTTGATCTGCTGGTCGGAGTCGTTGCAGTCCTCGCACGCGGGCCACGCATCGAGGTCGGCGTCCACAAAGGCCACCGAACCGTCGCAGTTGTAGTCCGTGGCATCGGTGCAGTCGGTCTCGAGGGCGCCCGGATGCACAGCGTCGTCGTCGTCGTCGCAGTCATCGCTGTTGGTGACCGTTCCGTCCGCCGGCTCGCACGTGGACCAGGCATCGGAGTCCGACCCGTATCCATCCCCATCGCTATCGGCGTACACCACAACACCATCGATGGGGCGGTCATCGATGAGGTCGTCGCAGTCCTCGTCTCGGCCGTCGCAGGTCTCGTCCGCAGCAGGCGACACAGTCTCGTCCGAGTCGTCGCAGTCTTCAAATTGGGCGAAGCCATCGCCGTCGGCGTCGATGAGGGAGGCATCCGGCGCCTGGCCATCAGGCAGGCAGGACCCCAGCAGCAGGAGCAGCGGCAAGGTTCGCATGCCGCATTGTAGCCAACACGGCTCGAACATCGCGCTCAAACTCCATCATGGTCAGTCGCGCTCGAACGCCGCCGACCGGTCGATGCCTTGCAACCGGTAATAGGCCGCCACATCGTCATCGACATCGAGCCACTGAGCCAGAGCGCCTCCACGCACGCGGCGAGCAAGGGCGCCCACCGGTGCTTCAGCGGCGACCCGACTGCGCTCGAAATGACAGCTGCCATCGCGATCGACGAGCTTCTGTCCAAACGCCTCGGTGGTGTAGACGCGGGTGACACCCCAGTTGGTCCGCATGGCGGCATCGAACGTCGGATTCAGCACGTTTCGGGCCCGCAGGTCGATCCAACGGGTGGCCAAGCCCATGGTGTCCTCGGTCATGTTTCGCACGTCGTGCCACCACCACGGGGGCGAGAACAGCACATCGCCCGGCTCGAGCTCGACTTCGTACCGCGTGGCCCGGGCAAAGACGCGCTCGAACACCTCGTTGCGGTGGGTGTCGCGCGAGTCGCCCATGATCTCCAGGTAGTCGCCGAACACATCCGAGGCGCCGCCGTAGCCGGCCCGGTAGTACACCGACGTGCCAACGCCATCGGTCATCGGCAGCAGAAAGGGCGACTCGGCTGGGTTGATGAATGACCACTTCTTGCTGCCCGACAGCATGCAGAACAGGTTCAACCCGCCGGCACAGTGCCAGAACGAGCCGCCGCCTCCCCGACCCAACATCAGCTGGGCGACGCCGCTGAACATCAGGCCTTGGGCAATCGTCCGGGGCAGCAACTCGAAGCCTGTGCGCCGCAGAAGCTCGGGATGGCGGTGCAGCAAAATCTGCGTATTGTGCAGGTAGACCCCGGGGACTTCAATCTCGCGAACCCGGCCGGGATAGCCATCTCGGACCGGGCAGCACAACAGGTCCTTCTCGTCGCCAAACTCGGCCAAGAACGCATCGAGGGACCAGTCACGCCAGTCTGAGGATTGCCGCAGAAAGCCGCGCAAAACGATGGGTCGGTACTGGCTTCGAAGGGCCAGAAACGCCGCTGCGGCCTCGTCTCCATGCAGCTCCTCGACCGGCCGGATCACCGGAGCGACCAGCGACGTCGGGCTGCTCTGAATGACCGAGCGCACCCACTGATTCCGCATCATCGGCCGCCGCAGAACGTTCTGCGAGACCATGTCCACGCGGAAGGCGAACGCATCGGCGACGTTGTTGAACACCACGATGTCGCTGCGTGGATTGAGCGCGCGGCGCAGCCAGAACGGTGGCCAGCACATCCACAGCACGCCCATGACCAGGCTGAAGGCCGTGGCCAGAACCGACAGCAGCTGGGTTCTTGCGGCTGCGAAGCTCATGCGGCCACGCCGAGCGTCGCGTACTGGAACAAGCCTAGGTAGAAGGTCACCCAATAGGCGGCCGAGATCAGCAGCCCCATCTCATAGGCACTGTCGTAGGTCAGGGCCGCGGCTTGAAACAGCGGGCCGGGCGTGGTGAAGCTCTTGGTCTCGCAGTCGTAGATTTGGACCATGCGAACGCCCAGATTGTAGTTGATCAGGTAGAAGAGCATGACCAGCAGGGCGTAGGCGGCAACAAAGGTGAACGCGTGCGCCCGGTATGGCGCCGGAATTGAGAACAGCGCCCCTAGCGCCAGCGAGTTGATCAACGCCAGCAGCATCACGGCCCCTGGCTTGGTCATGGCTCGCCGGCTCATCAGGGGCTGCTGGCCCGGCTCGAGGCGGGCGATGTCGCGGCGATCGGCGAGTCCCATGTATGCAGACAAGACCCCCACCACGACGGCCGGACCGCCGATGGCCAAGGCCAAATTTCCCGCAGCGACCTGGTCGGCAACAAAGAAGGAGGGCACGCAGAACGCCGGTCCTTCAACGGTCGCGCGCACCACCGAGTCCACCGCACGAGGCAATTTCCATCCGTACACAGAGACTTCGCCCTTGCGAATGCCACTGGCCGCCAGGCCCACCTCAATGACCAGGTGCAGCAGCGCGCTCGAGCAGAAAATCACCGCGTAGTCGCTGCCAAACTGCCAAATCAGCAGTCCAGTGATCACGATGTTGACGACCATCATGTTGGCCTGGGTGTCGCCATGCCAGTGGGTCGTCTTGCGAACTGAGTACATCGAGTCTGCGCCAGACCTATGGAGTCTCGAGCGCGCCCATGTCTGGCGGACTCTTGCGGGTATTGCCCTCGAGGTCCGTGCCGCCGCCGATGTCGACGCCCTGGCCGATGAGCGGCGAGGCACTGCTCAACCGGTAGCCGCTAAGCGGGTCTGACCCGTCTGCGACCTCGAATGCAGGGTCGACGTCGACCGTGTTGTTGCCACCGTCTGCGGCACCCTGAATGTCGCTGTAGCGCGGAACTGGAGGGCTGCTGTGGTTCACAAAGGACGTGGTGTAGCTGCCAATGACATCGTCAGTCGCCGCGTTGCGAACGATGGTGTTGACGATGTCGACATCGACTGGCTCGCTGTCGCCCAAGCTGGTGCGCGAGATCGAGATGCCGCCGCCGCGATTGGCGTCGTTTCCGACCAAGGTGCAGCCCTCAACCGTCAGTGAGACATTCGTTCCCAGCGAGCTGTTCTTGCTGGGACGGAACGCGATGCCGCCTCCGAGGCTGTAGTCATTGAGCTGCACGTCGTTGTTGCCGAACAACGAGTCCTGCACCGTCAGCGCATGGGTCTCGTAGGCACCAATGCCGCCACCGGTGTACCCCTCCTCGTCCACACCGCTGGACCCGGTGTGGTTGTCGATGAAGCGGCTGCGCACGACGTTGACCTCGTTGCTGCTGCTGACGAAGAGACCGGCTCCGCTGCTCCAGCCTGTGGTGCTGTTGCCTTCGAAGACGCTGTCGGTGACGGTGAGCACGTCAATGCTGTCGAGCTTTGTGGCTCCGCCTACCACGCCGCTGCTGTTGTTCGTGAAGGTCGTGCCTGAGATGTCCATCGTCTCGATGCGGGACGCGTTGTCTCCGTAGGCGGCGTAGATGCCGCCGCCAACCATGCCTGTGCTGTTGTCCACGAACACGCTGTCCGTCAGCTCAACACTGCGCACGTTCTGCAGCGCGACCGCACCACCGGCCACCTGGCTCTGGTTGCCGTCGAAGGTGGAGCGCCGAATGGCGATGTCGCCGGAGTTCTCGAGGGTGAGCGCGCCACCCGGTCCCCCACTGCTGAGCTCGTTGTCGGTGAAGACAGCGTCCTCGACGGTCACGGACTCGGCGGTGCGCACGTACACGGCCCCAGCCACGTTCCGTGCGCTGTTGTTGGTGAATGTCGTGTCCTTGATGCTGGCCACTAGGGGTCGGTCCGTCCAGACGCCCTCGACAAAGATCGCGCCGCCACCACCGGAGTAGAAGCCGTCGAAGCTCGCGTCTTCGACGGTGAACACGTCGCGCAGGTTGTAGGCGTGCAGCGCACCTCCCGCATTCTCGCCATAGGCGCCGTATTCCGAGTCGCTCGGGTCCCAGCCCATGAAGGCGGTGTCGGCGATGACAATCGAGTTGGTGTTCTCGGTCTTGATGGGCGGAGCGCCCACGTTGCCGGTGAAACTGCTGCTGTTGATCTGCAGCGTCTTGCCCGTGTTCTGGATGATGACGCTGCCGGTCCAGTGGCCCTCGTTGCCAGTGAAGCTGCTGCCCGCCACGGTGATGTCGTCGACGTCTTCACACCAGATGGCGCCGCCTGACTGGGACTCGTTGTTCGTCATGACGACGTTGCTCAGGTCCAGCGTCACCAGATTTCGGTTCTGCATGGACGCGCCATGGTTGCCGCTGTAGTTGTCCTGGAACACGCTATCGGACACGCTCACATGGCTCTGGTACGAGATGCCCGGGTCCGACGGGTCGAGGTAATAGGTCGGTCCCCAGCAACCGAGACTGCGGCTGGGATCGGTGTCGTTGCAGTTGCGCATGGTGCCGAAGTTGCCGCTGGCGTTGTTGGTGAAGGTGCTGCCTTCGATGGTCAACG
>CAYYHT010000593.1:0-5153 GCA_964471355.1 uncultured Enterobacteriaceae bacterium | reverse complement strand
CCCGGTCCAAAGCACCAACGGGAAAGAATCCGTCCTGTAACCTCGGTCATCCAGCGAAGGATCTTATCGGGCTTCCGAAGGGGAAGCTCGCTGTAGACCGTGAGGTGGTTCAGCGCGTCCGGAATGATCATCACCCACATGCCCTGGACGATAGTAGACCACGAGTCAATAAATTCCTTGACCGCCCATACCTCTTTCTCCCACGCGTCCCAATTGAGCTGGGAGCCGGCCAGAGACCGACTCGTGCTGACTTTGGCCCCCAGCCACCACGTGTTGTTGGTGCCGCGTGGACCCGTGGCTCGTCTTCATTCACTGCGGCACCGCCCAAAGAATCCGAAGCGACCGTTTAGCTTCCAGGGCGCTTGTCGCGCCCATCTTTCGGGCCGACTCACTGCCGTGCAGAAGAGCCCAGGCGACCGCATCGTCGAGCTGGTGTTCGGGGACGTCTCGTTGCACCTGCGCCTGACCGGCCGCGGTGGGGGCCTGTGGCTGCGACGTGGACAGGACGTGATTGCCGCCTATGACGGGCCCGCCCCGAGTGACCTGCCACAGGTCCCTGTCTCGTCGGGGCATCCAACCCGTGCACGCTTCGAGCGCGAAGGCCAAGAGTCATGGGACGACGCTGCCGCTCGTCACTTTGGTCGCATCGAATCCAGCCAGAGAACCGAAGAGCGTCGCACGCAAGTCCGCCGCCGACTCAAGCGGGTCATGAACAAGTCGGATCGCCTTTGCCGGGCCCTAGACGAGGATCTGGCCCGGGCCGAGAAGGCTCCTCAACTTCGCCGGGCCGCAGACGCACTCGCCGCAAACCTGCATCGTGTACCGCGAGGGCAAGACCAAGTCAGTCTCGAAGACCTAGAGGATCCGAGCATTGTCCACGAGATTCGTCTCGATCCGAGCAAGCCCCCATCCGCAGAGATGGAGCGCATGTACAGTCGGGCACGGCGCCTGGACAAGGTCGGAGAGCGGGTCTTGGAGCAGCTTGACGCCGCTGAGGCGCGCTCCAGGACGCTGCTCGAGGCCTTGAATCGAGTCGAGCTTGCGGACCGTGACGAGCTTGAACTGCTGGCCAGACTAGTGCCCGCCGATGGGCGAACGCGGCGCAATCAGGGCCAAGCTCCCCCTTGGTATGTCTGGCACGGTCCAGCCGGCGAACAGGTCCTCGCCGGCAAGAACGCCCAGAGCAATCGACGGCTCACATTTCAAGTGGCTCGAGGCGACGACTTCTGGTTCCACATCCGGGGCGTGCCCGGAGCGCACGTCTTGGTGCCCATGACCAAAGGGCGGACGCCTGATCTGCAGCTGCTGCTGACCACGGCCCAGATCGTGCTGGCCCAAGCCAAAGTACCGGCTGGGAGCTCTGCGGACGTCCAGTACACCAGGGCCCGCAACGTAAAGAGCATTCGCGGGGACAAGTCGGGCCGGGTGATGGTGCACGACGAAAAGGTCCTGCACGTGACCCGCGACCCCGCAGCCCTTGTTGGATGGGTACGCGACTAGCCGTCTGGATCAGCTGACGGGTATGGGCGTGAAGCACAGCACCCAGGCGCATGCCGCCGCCACCGCAACCCACCGCGCCCGCGTTGTCAGCGGTTCCTTGGGGCTCCTCACCTCAGCCGGCCAGCTCGTGCCCATCAAGTGCAGCAAGATCACCCACGCAGCCCATCCCCACCACAGCCAAATCCCCGCAAGCATCAACCCCGTCACCACCCAGCTGATGGTGCGTGCCTTGTCCGGCCACAACGACGCGGTGACATGGCCCCCGTCGAGCTGGCCAAAGGGCAGCAGATTCATGGAGGTGACCAAGCAGCCGAGCCAAGTCGCAAAGGCCAGCGGATCCCGCGCCGACATCTCGGGCGGAGGCGCCGCCGTGAGCACTCCCGACATGAGCCAAATGAGCAGGGGACGGGTCAAGGTGAGCTCATCGGGCTCGGCTTGGGTGCCGCGAACCAACCAGATCGCTGCGGCAACCACGATGACCGCGAGTCCGGCAAGCGGGCCCCCTGCCCCCATCTCCAGCAGGATGGTGCGTGTCTTGGGCACGTCCCGCAGCCGAATGATCGCGCCGAATGTGCCGATCAAGAACGGCGCAGGCAGGAACCAGGGCATGGACAAGCTGAAGCGGTGGCGAGCGGCGACGATGTAGTGCCCAAGCTCATGGGCGAGCAGGATGGTCATCAACGTCATTGTGAAGACCAGCGCATCGGTCAGAACGCCCGGCTCGGAGAGCAGAGATTCATCTGCCCAGCGCTGAGCCGTGACCAAAAACACCGAGCAGCAGGTCGTGAACATCAGCGCTGCGGCAATGCGACGCTCCCGCACTTGTGGGTCTGGCCGCGGCACAAGCTCGTTGTCAGACCAGCTCATCGAGGCCCAACCCTTGTCCCAGCGGTCGCCGGGGGTACATTGTGCCGACTGGAGAGGGCAAGTGGCCAACCCCTACACAGTCCTGGGTGTCAGCCGAAGCGCGGACCAGGACGAGATCAAGAAAGCGTACAAGAAGCTGGCGCGCCAGTATCACCCGGACATCAATCAGGATCCCGGCGCTGAAGACAAGTTCAAAGAGATCAACAGCGCCAACGACATCATCGGGGACCCCGACAAACGCAAAAACTACGACCGCTTTGGCGAAGCCTCCACGCGACCGGGCTTCAATCCGAACGCAGGTTGGGGTGGTGGAGCTCCGGGCGGAGGGTTCGGCGGCGGCGTCGATATGGAGGACCTTCTTGGCTCGTTATTCGGCGGAAACGCCGGCTTTCGTCGCGGGCCAGTCAAGGGCCGGGACATGGACGCCCGACTGCAGATCGATCCCCTCACCTCATTTGTTGGGGGCGAGACGACCATCACCATCCAACGGCCGTCAGGCACGACCGACAGGCTCAAGGTCAAGATTCCGGCGGGCGCACGAGACGGCCAAAAACTTCGACTGCGGGGCGAGGGATACCCCCCAGCAGGCGGCGGCGAGTGTGGAGACCTGTTCATCCATCTGTCGATTGGCGAACACTACCTGTTCAAGAGAATCGACGATGACCTAGAGCTCGAGGTGCCCATCACCGTGCTTGAGGCCATGCGTGGCGCTTCCATCACTGTGCCGACCCCAACGGGCGACCTGAAGGTCACAGTGCCGGGGGGAGCACGCAACGGCGCCAAGCTCCGGCTCCGCGGCAAGGGAATCCAGCGCAACACCGGCTCAGGAGACCTCTACCTGGTGCTACGCCCCATGGTCCCGACGACCGACGACGAGGACATGCTCGCCGCGGCGGAGCAACTCGAGAAGGCCTATGACGGCGACGTGAGGGCCAAGCTGAAGTCCTAAGGGACCCGCAGCTTCATGACGGTCTTGCCGGTGCCGATGGTGTCGCCGTCGGACAGCTTGGCGACGCCGACGCGGCGACCGTTGTGGTACGTCCCGTTGGTGCTTCCGAGATCACGCAGGAAGATCATCTCGCGTCCGAACACTTCAATGACGGCGTGGTGACGACTGACCTCGACATCGGTGAGCGGAACCTCGCCTTGCCGGCGTCCGATGCCGATGTTGCCACGCATGAACTTGAAGATTTCGCCGACATCTTGCCCAGCGACCACCTCGACGGACGCATTGAGGCCTGGTGGCAGCCGCAAGTCCTGGCCGATCACGTCTGCTGGAGTGCGCTCGTCGCCCCCTTGCGGTACTTCGACAAGCTCTTCGTCCAATAGCCACGCGATGTCCAGCTGACTGAACCCGACGTACTCTCCGTGGGAATCGTCTTCGCCAGCAGGGTCTTCGCCGATGTACAACACGAGCTTGGAGCCGCCGATGCCGATCTCGGCCCCTGGCCTAAGCACGACATCACGCACAAGGCGTCCATCGACCAGCGTGCCGTTGGTGCTGCCGAGATCCTGCAGGTGCCACTTGCCGTCCTTCTCGACGATTCGCGCATGCGATGAAGACACAAGCGGGTCATCGAGGATGAGATCCCCGCGCTTGCGACCAATCACAAGCGGAGCTGTGGCCTCGAGTGGAACGTTGAGTCCCTGGCGCGCGCCAGCCACGATCTGAAGAAATGCGGACCCCACTCAGGCACTCCGATTGGCCGAACGCCGTCGCGCTGCCAACAGATATTTATGGTACCGCCCTGGAAGGGGCTTGCCGATGACTTCAGTGACTGTTTCTGCAACTTCACATGCTGCACCGAGGTTGACCCCCGTATCCACGCCCATCAGCTCGAACATGTTGACCAAGTCTTCTGAGGCCGCGTTGCCAGCCGCACCGGGAGCGTAGGGGCAGCCACCGATCCCCGCGATGCAGCCATCGAATGTGCGCACGCCCTCTTGCCACGCCGAATACGCGTTGGCCAGGGCGGTCCCGCGAGTGTCATGAAGGTGCATAGCAAGCTGTTCGACACCGATTCCAGCGGCGAGCATGGCCTCGACCACGTGCTTCACTTGCACGGGATTGCCCGAGCCGATGGTGTCCGAGAGCGCGATTTCCTGCGCGCCGGCATCGAGCAATGCACGCGCGATGACCACCGATCGCTCGATCGGCACATCTCCCTCGAATGGACAACCGAAGACCGTCGACAGGTAGGCCCGAACTTGCACCCCCTCGGCTCGTGCCTTGGCGATCACCTGTTGCAGCTCGGAGAGCGACTCTGTGACCGTCCGGTTCACATTCTTCTTGTTGTGGGCTTCGCTGGCACTCAGGAAGGTGGCCACGTGACGCAACCCACTGTCCAGAGCCCTGTTGAGGCCAACAGCGTTGGGCACCAGCGCCCAGAAACGCACACCCGGTGCATCAGGCAGGGCCGCGACCACCTGTGCAGCGTCTGCGAGGGGGGGCACCCAGCTCGGGCGGACAAAGGCCGTGACCTCAATGTCCCGAAAACCTGCCCGCAGCAAGCCCTGCAGATGTTCGAGCTTCTGCTCGGTAGGGATGACGACTGGTTCGTTCTGGAACCCGTCGCGCATGCTCACTTCATAGATTCGCACGCTGCCTGACACTCGCCCTCCACCCACTTCTGCTAACACCCACGCCGCATCAAACCCCAGAAACGAAGACTCCCGAGAGATGTAGTATCTCTCGGGAGCCTCGGACTAACCTGCAATATGAAGGAAAGTCACCCCAACGGGATTCGAACCCGTGTTGCCGGGATGAAAACCCGGTGTCCTGGACC
>CAYYHT010000592.1:0-5153 GCA_964471355.1 uncultured Enterobacteriaceae bacterium | reverse complement strand
ATACCGCCGGTGTCCGTCGCAAGGCCCGCATCGCCGACCAGCTCGAGCGCTTCGTCTCGCTTCGGTCGATCAAAGCCATCGAGCGCTGCCACATCTGCCTGCTCTTGATCGACGCCACCGAGGGCATCACGGACCAGGACCAAAAGCTGGTTCAGCTGGTCAACGACCGGGGCCGCGGGCTGATTCTGCTGTTCAACAAGTGGGACCTGACCAAGAAGCTCGAAGAAGTGAACCACCGCGCGGTCAAAGACTGGATCTACACCGAACTGCCCCACGCACCTTGGGCGCCGTTCCTGATGATCTCGGCGCTGACTGGAAAGGGCTGCCGTCGCATCTTGCCTCTGGTCGAAGACGTGTTCGCCGAGGCCAATCGGCGCATCTCCACCAGCCAACTCAACAAGTTCCTCGACGAGGCAGTGGTCGCGCACTCGCCGCCGCAACGCCACCACCGGCCGGTGCGTCTGTACTACTGCAGCCAGGTTCGCGTCCGTCCGCCGACGTTTACCTTCTTCAGCAACACCCCCGACGGCATCGCGGCGGCCTACCAACGCTACCTGTCGAATCGCTTGCGCGAGACCTATGGGTTCGAGGGAACACCCCTCAGGTTGCACTTTAGACGTCGGCGCAAAGTGGGCGAGGCACTGGAAGAATGAGCCGCATCGCTCTGCTGCCCGATGGCTTGATCAACCAGATCGCCGCCGGAGAAGTGGTCGAGCGCCCGGCATCGGTGGTCAAAGAACTGGTCGAGAACGCCCTCGATGCGGGTGCAAAGACGATTGCCGTCGAGCTGCTGCGCGGGGGCAGGGACCTGATTCGCGTGGTCGATGACGGAAGCGGCATGGACCGCGAGGACGCGACCGCATGCTTGCAGCGGCACGCGACCTCCAAGATCCGCACCCTCGATGATCTGGTCCAGGTTCAGACCCTGGGGTTTCGCGGCGAGGCGATTGCGTCGATTGCGTCGGTGAGCCATTTCTTGCTGCGAACGCGACCTGCCCAGCTCGATGCGGGCACGATGGTCCAGGTCGATGGCGGGGTCGTCGGTGAGATCGGCGATGTCGGCTGCGCCGCTGGCACCGAAATCGACGTGCGGGAGCTGTTCTACAACCTGCCGGTGCGGCGCCGATTCTTGCGCACAGCGGGTACCGAGTTGGGGCACTGCCTCGAGGCGGTCACCCGGCAGGCCCTGGCCCATCCCGAGGTCGACTTCACCGTCAAACATGGAGGTCGCGTTGTCCTTCGTGCGCCCCGGGTGCCCAATCGTGCGGCACGGGCGCGGGACTTGTTGGGCGAAGCTGCGCGCACCCTGGTGGCCGTCGACTTCGAACAAGACGGATTTTCAGTGCGCGGTCTTGTCAGCCCTCCGCGGGTGACGCGTGCCGCGCGCACGGGAGCCACCTACCTGTACGTCAACGGCCGCTTTGTGAGGGACCCAGTACTCCGGCGCGGGATCTCTGAAGCCTATGACGGACTCGTGCCCAAGGGCCGCTACCCAGTGGTCGTGCTCGAGGTCCAGCTGGCGGCCGAGGCGGTGGACGTCAATGCCCACCCCGCCAAGACCGAGGTCCGCTTTCGCGATCCGCGGGACCTGGTGCGCGCGGTCGCCGATGGGGTACGCAATGCCCTGTCTGGCTTGGCACCACCCGCCGAACCTGTGCCGGTCGAGGAACTGCCTCTGACCGGAACGCGGGCGACTTGGGCCCCGCCGCCAAAGCCGTCTGTTTCGGTGCATCCGGACGACGATCCGCGCTTCACCACCAACCCATGGCTGCCGCCCCCGAGCTACGAGCGGGCTGAATCCGCGCAGACAGTGGCTCCAGAACGCTTTCCCACTGCGGACTATGTCCGAGCACCCGCAGCGCCCTCCGCCGGGTACCGGTCGAGCCGGGTCTTGGGCCTGCTCGGTGGTCGCTACGTGCTGTGTGAAGACAGCTCAGGCCTCGTCATTATCGACCACCACTTGGCTACAGCCGCCTTGGCTGCTCATCGACTCGCTCAAGACATCGAACAGGGGCGTGTCGTCCGCCTCGACCCGCCCCCGGCCATCGATCTGGGCACCAAGGTCATCGAGCGACTCGCAGACGCGCTGCCGTCTTTCGCCATCACAGCCCAGACGCTTGGACCAGCCATCTTGGCTGTCACCGAAGTGCCCGAAGGGCTCTCAGACGCCGATCTGGGCGCCGCGTTGCGGGACCTCGCCGAAGAGCCTGAAGTCGGCACATTGGCTGCCCATGTGGTGACTCCCGAGCCCGCTGACGAGGACTATGAGCTGCGTTCGCTGTTGGCAGCGCTCGATGAGGCACAAATCCGTGGCGTCTCGACCCGTCTCGCCAACGCCGAGATCGCCGAGCGTTTTCGGCGTCGATGACCCCGCGCTGCCTCGTCATCGCGGGACCGACTGCAGCGGGAAAGACCGCTGCTTCACTGGCTGTTGCGCGCAGGTTTGGCGCCATCGTCCTGTCTGCCGACGCCATGGCCGTGTACCGCACGATGGACATTGGTACGGCCAAGCCGTCCGTCGAGGAGCGCGGGGACATCCCGCACGAGGGCATCGACGTTGTCGACCCCGACCAAGACTTTGATGCTGGGGACTTCGTCGAGCTGGCCGACCGCGTCTTGGCCGAACATTCGCGGGTCGTGGTCGTCGGTGGCACGCACTTCTATCTTCGCTCCATGCAGCGGGGCCTTGTGGACACCCCCGACGTGGACCCGCAGCTGCGTGCGCAGGTCGAGGGCCTCGAAGACCTCCACGCAGAGCTGAGTCTCGTCGATCCCGAGCTGGCAGAGCGCCTGCACGCTAATGACCGGGTGCGCCTGGTCCGGGGTATCGAGGTCTTTCGGGCCACCGGACGCAAGCTGTCCGACATGCATCGCGAACACGCAGCACAGCCAGATCGGGTGAGTGTTTGGGGGCTCTGGTTCGATCGTGACGACAACGATGAGCGCATCGAGGCGCGGGTTCAGATCATGTTGCGGGCGGGCTATGTGGCGGAGGTTCAAGGGCTGCTAGACCGGGGCTATTCGCGTGACCTCAAGCCCATGCAGTCGCTGGGCTACCGCCACCTCTGTGACCACTTGATCGACGGACTCGACCTCGACGAGGCCGCGCGGCGCACCACCCGCGACACCCGCCGATTTGCCCGCAAACAGCGCACATGGCTGCGCAATCTGGCGTATCCCAAGGTGGCCACAGACCACGTCGAGCGGGCTTTGCAGGCTGCCGCAATGCTCTGGGAAGGCGCACCCTCGCGGTGACGGGTTAAACCGCCGCGACTGGAGGTTCCTGTGGACATCGTGCTCGAGTTCGAGAGGCCCGTGGTGCAGCTGCGCCGCCGCATCGATCAGCTCCGCGACCTGCAGGTACAGAACGGCGTCGACCTGTCGGCGTCGATCGAACAGCTCGAGCACCAGGCCAACAAGCTCGAACAGCAGATCTTTTCGCGGCTCACTCCCTGGCAGCAGGTGACGCTGTCGCGACACCCCGCTCGACCGTTCACCCTCGACTACATCCAAGGCCTGTTCACCGAGTGGTCCGAGCTCCACGGCGACCGTGCCGGACACGACGATGCCGCGCTCATTTGTGGCATGGCTCGTTTCGACGATCAACCGGTGATGGTGCTCGGTCATCAAAAGGGTCGAAACACACGGGAAAACATCCTTCGCAACTTCGGTATGGCGCGCCCCGAGGGCTATCGCAAGGCGCTGCGGCTCATGAAGCTGGCCGATGACTTTAGGCTGCCCATCATCACGTTCGTCGACACGCCAGGCGCCTACCCAGGCATCGACGCAGAGGAGCGTGGCCAAGCCGAGGCCATTGCCCGCAACATCCTCGAGATGTCCCGCCTCAAGGTGCCCATCATCACCATCGTCATCGGCGAGGGTGGTTCGGGTGGTGCCCTGGCAGTTGCCGTCGCAAACCGCGTCCTCATGCTCCAGAATGCCGTCTACTCGGTCATCTCGCCCGAGGGCTGTGCGGCCATCCTTTGGCGTGATCGCGCCGAGGGTCCTCGCGCTGCCGCTGCCTTGCGCATCACCGCCAAGGACTGCGCAGACTTCGAAGTGATCGACGAGATCATCGCCGAGCCATTCGGCGGTGCCCATCGCCATCACGAACAGACCATGGCCACCGTCGGCACGGCCATTCGCAAGCACCTGGGCGAGCTGTCCACGATGACCGAGAAGCAGCTGCTCGACGACCGGTACGCGCGTTTCCGCAAGCTCGGAGTGCTCACCTCGGCGTGAGTGGCGACCTGCAGGACACCTGGACCATCGGGCCCCGCGGACCCCTGCGCGGAGAGCTTGTCGTGCCCGGCGACAAGTCCATCAGCCATCGGTCGCTGATGCTCAACGGCATTGCTCGCGGCAACGCCCGCATCACCGGCCTGCTCGACAGCGAAGATGTCGCCGCCACCGCCAAAGCCATGCGCTCGCTGGGAGTGATCATCCAGCCCTATGCCGACCACACGCTGGTCATGGGCTCGACCCTATCGGCGCCCGATGCCGTCGTGGACTGTGGCAATAGCGGCACGTCCATCCGGTTGCTGGCGGGGCTCGTGGCCAGCCAGCCCTTCACGACTGTCCTGACAGGAGACGCATCGCTGCGCCACCGCCCCATGTTGCGCGTGGTGAACCCGTTGCGGGCCATGGGCGCCCAAATCACCGGCACCGAAGATGGCAAGTACGCCCCGTTGACCATCACGGGCTCGTCGCTGCAGGCCATTCGCTACGACAGTCCGCTGGCCTCTGCTCAAGTGAAGTCTGCGCTGCTGTTGGCGGGTCTTCGCGAGGGGGTTTCGGTGCGTGAGCCCCGTCGCAGCCGCGACCACACCGAACGTTTCCTGCGGGCGATGGGTGCCCGCCTCGACGAAGACGCTGATGGCTGGCTCCACCTGCACGGTGGGGCGCAACTGCAAGCCATCGATGTCGCCGTGCCATCGGACCTGTCGGCTGCCGCATTTTGGCTTGTTGCGGGCAGCATTGTGGCCGGATCGGAACTGTTTCTGCCAGGGGTGGGCATCAATCCGACGCGAGCTGGCGTGCTCGATGCGCTCATGGCGATGGGTGCCGACATCGTGCTCGACAATGTTCGGACCGAGGGCGCGGAGCCGGTGGCCGATCTGTCGATTCGCGCGTCCGAACTGCGGGGGACTCGC
>CAYYHT010000591.1:0-5154 GCA_964471355.1 uncultured Enterobacteriaceae bacterium | reverse complement strand
TCGCCACCGCCGCGTCCCGCGAGACCAAACGCGAGCAGGAGCCCATTCGGCTCGCCGGACGTTCCTTTTCGCGTGCCGACCTCAAGAACACCTTGCGCAACCTGCGCGAGAACATGGGCCAGCTCGCGCTCGACGCCGACGAGGACTTCCACAAGGCCGCGCGGCAACGCCTGACCGAGCTGCGCGAAGAGCACAGCTTTTGGCAGCAACCCGAACAGGCCGCCAAGACGCTTCGGGACCTCGATCGGTCCACAATGACCATCGACCGACTGGACAGAATCAGGCAGCGAATCGAGTCATTCGACCAAGATCTGGGGCGCAGCGAGACCCGCGAGCGGCTGACCGGCTTGGCCCGTCGGGTGCCACAGCTCGAAGACGCGCTCGCCAATGCTGCCCGTGAGCTGGTCCACATGGGGCCAGACGGCCACTGGGACGCGCTCATCGAGATCCGCCCGCTCGGCGAGCACAAGGTCGCACGCGACGTGTTGGTCGACATCTACCGCAGCTGGGCAAAGGACCGGGGCCTTGAGCTGGACTGGTTGTGTGAGCCGCGTGCCGACGACGAACCCGCCTGGTTTGCCATCAAGGGAGGCTACGCTTTCGGCCTGTTGCGAAACGAAGCCGGCGTCCACAAGGTGCGAGATGGCGAGGCACACGGAGCCGCCCGGGTCAGGGTGGCGGCGTGGACCGACCGCGCAACCCCGGTCGTCTATGGCGAACACCGCGCCCTCAAGAGCATCGGAAGCTACGGCGGCAAGATCCGCTCTCGCCTTGAGTGGCAGGACCGCGTGCTGCAGAATCGGCGCACGCTCGCCGAAAATCGCGATTTGGCCGTTGATATTGCCGGGTCTTGGGCAGTGGCCCCCGAGGCCGGAGATGGCATCGTTCGGCGCTACGATCTGAGCGCACCCCTGGTCCGCGACACCTTGACGGGATTCAGCTCCGGGCGACCCGACGCGGTGGCACCAGGGCGCTTCCACGAGCTGCTCTGCTCGCGAATCGACGAGCTGTCCAGCGGCCCGCGCATCGCCTAGTCTTCGCTCGAACCGCAGCACGCCCGCAACTTCAATCAACGGCGGGTATGGTGGCACCATGCATCGCTTGGTCTCCATCGCTCTGCTGTCTTGCGCCCTGGTCGGCTGCCGCGCCACCGGCGATACGGCACTCACCGACACTGAGCTCACCGAAACCGATGCCGACACCGACGCGGACACCGATGCCGATACCGACGCGGACACCGATGCCGACACCGACGCGGACACGGATGCCGACACCGACGCGGACACGGATGCTGACACGGACACGGACACGGACACGGACACGGACACCGACACCGACCCAGCCACAGACCTGGACGGAGACGGCTTCGACAGCGTGGCCGACGGCGGTGCAGACTGCGACGACGGCAACATCGCCATCAATCCGGGGGCTACGGAAGTCCCCTACGACGGCGCCGACAACGACTGCGATGCCGGTACCCCGGACGACGACCTGGACGGCGACACCTTCGCCAACGCGGACGACTGCGACGATGACAACCTCGCCATCTACCCCGGAGCCGCCGAGACCTGCGACGGCACAGACAGCGACTGCGACGGCACCGACAACGACCCGGGAGCGACGGGCTGCACGACCTACTCCACCGACACAGACTCAGACGGCTACGGCAACGTCGGCTCTGACCAGTGCGTCTGTGTGGCCCCAGGCGCAGGACACGTGGCTGGGGTCGGGGACGATTGCGACGACACAGACGGTGCGGTGAATCCCGGGGTCACTGGCTGGCAACTTGCCGCAAGCACCGCCGGAGGCTTCGACTACGACTGCAGCGGCAGCGACGAGCAGCGCTTTACGGACATCGCCACCGAGTGCACGGTGTCGCCCTTTGTGATGGGCTCCTGCTGGCCGCCGGTCATCACCGAGGGCTTTGTGACCGCAGCGCCGGCGTGCGGCACCGAGGGGGACTGGTCGACTGGCTGCACCTTCACCTTGGACACCAGCTGTAGCTGCGCCATCGACTCCGACACGCCCCAGGCCGAGTGCTACGCCGCATGCGCCCCCGACAGCTGCGCCCCCACCACGACCAAGCTGGCGCAAGAGTGCCGTTGAGGACGGGCCTGTGGTTCTTGATCGCGTTGGCCGCCTGCCGAGGACAGCGGGTCGAGGTGGCTGAAGCGCACTTCGACCCTTCATCGGGAGCGACCCTGACCGAGGACAGCCCGTCGGTCTCGATCATCGCACTGGATGAGGAGCCGCTGATCTGCTGGTCGACCGACGGCACCGAGCCCGAATGGCAGGACGCCGACTGTGCCAATCCATTGGCCCCGGGCGAGCGCACCATCCCCATTCCCAACTGCGGCTTCAACACCGTGAACATCGTCTGGGCCGACGGCGCACAGCGGGACAGCGCCAACTACCAAGTCGAGAACGATGCCTGTGCCGAAGGCTGCGACCCGGTGGTCCCCTGGTCGAACGACGAGCTCGCCCGCGCCTTTGCCATCTGGCAAGACGACGCCAAGTGCCTGATGAACGGCTGCTCGAATCCCGGGGGGACTGGCAACTGGGACGCCGCATGCGAAGGCGGCGGCACGGTGGACTGGAACGTCAGCCTGAACGGCCTGCGTGCAATCAGCGAGTTCACGTTCACTGGCTGCACCCAGACCGTGACCATCTCGGTGCACGACTACGACTCCGACCCCGACGGCACCAACCCCCTCGCCGTCATCGAGCGCGACATCACCCTCACCGGAAGCGGCGTGATCACCCAAGACACCGACTTCGGGGGCAACGGAAACGAGGCCGGGTCCATCGCCATGACCGGGGACTTCACTGGCGAGGTGATCTCGCGCATCGTCATCGTCGACAAGGCCCGGGGCGGCGGGGACTTCGGTGTGAGCTGCACCGCCGATGCCTTCGACCGCGAGGACTGCGCCCCCGGCAGCGCCCTGATTGCCTATGACTACCCGGACTGGGCCTGCCACGGCGACATCTGCCCCAAGGCCGCTCCTGGAGAGTGCGAAGCGGTGGACACCGACGCAGACGGCATCGCCGACGAGGACGACAACTGCCCCGAGGTCGCCAACACCGACCAGCGGGACTCCGACCAGGACGGCATCGGCAACGAGTGCGATGACGACCCCGGCTTCATGCTCATCCAGTTCAAGACCGGAGACCGGTGCCTGACTCTGGGTACAACCGACGCTGTCGAGTCCACGACGGTCTGCGCCCCGGACGACCCCAGCCAGCAGTGGCTGTTGTTCGAGGACGGCGACAAGCACGGATTTAGAAGCCTGGGCAACGACGAGTGCATGTCACAGCGAGGCGGCTTTATCGGCCCTTGGACGGTCAATACCGAGCCCTGCGATGGCAGCGATGAGCAGCGCTGGAGCCTCGAGCCCTATGACCAGGGTGGCCTCGATGCGGCACATCCCATTCGCCTGCACAACGCCGCCGACGACTTCTGTCAGTACACCGACTTCACTGGCAACGTGTTTGGCACCATCGCGAACTGTGGCCTGGCGGGCACGGACAGCGGCCGAAAGGTGGGCCTGTACTGGGGCGGTGACTTCGAGGACGACCCATACGCTCCGTAGCCGGCGCCCGCTAGTTTCCGTCGCGACCGGGCTTGCGGAGGAACGCGTCGAGCGGCAACAGCAGCAGCGACGCCAACACGAACCACCACCACACCGGCTGCACCTCGCCAACTCTGGCGCGACGCACAGTGGTCGCAGCCTCGGCGTCAGAGCCAGTCCACGCTGCGATGCGCGCCAGCAACTCACTGTCGGGCGTGCGCCAGCGCAGCTCATCGGACACAGGGGACACGAACTTCTTCTTGGCCAGCGACTCGCCAAGGGGGGTGACCACCTCAAGCTCGTAGTCGGCTCCCGGACTTACGGGAACCGTCGTCTGCCAGATGCCGGGCTCTGTCGTCTCGAGTGTCAGGTAGCGCATGCGGCCCTCGGGTCCCTGCTCGGTCAGCCGAACCCGTGGCCCCAACTCATCGACCGACAGCCCCTCGGCGCTGCGTCTGGCGACACGAAGCGTGACTTCGCCGGCTCCCGCTTCGACCTCGACCGCAGTCTCGTCGCCGGCCTGGGGCCGCAGGGCCCAGCGTGACAGCTGTGTCCAGAACGGCGCATAGCCCTCCCACGCCAGCCAATCCTTGGCCCAGCGCGGACCACTGTCGATGGCCAAAGAAGCCACCTGACCCAGTCCGTACTGCCACGTCGTCATGATGGGCGCGCCGTCGGGTCCCTCCAACACCACTTGGGCTGTGGGCCGGGCGTCCAGCTCGACGTAGCCGAGAAGCTTGGGCGAGTGGGCCAGATCGATGTCCTGGACCGAGGGGTGGGCGAGCACCCGACGCGCCTTGTAGGCCTCGTCGCGCACGCTGCTGTTCACCAGCCGGCGGGTTTCTTCGACGAAGAGCGAGCGCAGAGAGTGCGCGTCGGCGGTCATATAGAATCGGCCACCACCGTGATCGGCGAGCTTTTGGAGGAATTCGGCGTCGACGTCCGATGAGTCACCGATGCCGATCACCGATGTGGTGATGCCCTTGCGCCGGAAGTCCTCGACCAGATTGTATGAGCTCGTGCTGCCACAGTCGGCGGTCCGGGACATGATCTGTCCCTGGCATTTTTCTTCGGCGTCTGCCGCATCGCTGAACAAGATGATGTGCTTCACCGGCGCATCGGCGTACCGCAGCTGGCTCTCGGCCTCTTGCAGCGACGTGTACACAAAGATGCCGCCGCCAACGGCCCCAATGGTGCGGATGCGCTCGGCAGCGGCATCGCGGTCATCAATCGGCCCCAGAGGAAGCGTCCATTCAGCGTGGTCGTCAAAGGCCATGACGCCAAAGCTGTCGTCCGGGCGCAGCATCTCCATCGAGGCGACCGCGCCCTCATCGGCGAGTGCGATCTTGGTGGTGCCGCCGCTCACCCACACGCCCATCGAACCCGATGTGTCCAAGATGATGACCATCGCGACCGGCGGCTCAATCTCGACCGCCTCGCGCTCCATCTCGACAGGCAACACCCGAGCCAGCTCGGTCTCGTCCCAGGTGCCGCCTTGGTATGAACGGTCGCCACCCAATGTGATCAATCCGCCGCCCGCGCTCACATAGCGGCGCAGCTCGCCCAAAAAGGCTGGAGGAAGCAC
>CAYYHT010000590.1:0-5164 GCA_964471355.1 uncultured Enterobacteriaceae bacterium | reverse complement strand
GACCGCTCGATTGTGACTCCGACAACGACGGAGTGCTCGATGGCGTCGAGGCCGGAATTGTCGAACCCTCGCCAGATACCGATGTGTCTGCCGGCTGCTTTGTCGAAGATGCGGACCCATCGACGACCACCGACGCGCTTGATGCAGACACGGACGCCGCGGGCATCGGCGATGGCGTCGAAGATTGGAATCGGAACGGGGCCGTCGACGCATGGGAGACCGACCCGAACGACCCATCCGACGACGTCGATAGCGATGGGGACTTCATTCCCGACGTGCTCGAGCTCATGGGCGCCGATGCCGACGTCGACGACGTGGACAGCGACGGCGACGGCATCAGCGACGCGTCCGAGTGGCTGTACGACCGAGACGGAGACGGCACCCCCAATTTTCTCGACGACGACAGCGACGAAGATGGAATTCCCGACATGGTCGAGGGGGACGCGGACACGGACGGCGATGAATGGCCAGACTACCTCGATAGGGACGCCGATGGTGATGGCATTCGCGACTCGGTCGAGGGCGTCGTCGACAGTGATGGCGATGGCACACCGGACTACCTCGACGACGACTCCGATGCGGACGGTGTGCTGGACGCCAATGAGGGAGCCGACGACGCGGACTGCGACGGAGTGGCGGACTACCTCGATGCCCAAGATGGCGACGGTCCGTGCGGCCAGGGCACCGAAGACGTTGTGCCCATGGACCCGGCAGACTCCGACGAGGACGTGCTGTTTGGGAGCGGTGAGTTCACCGGTGGTGCGTGCAGCAGCGTGCCCGCACATCCCGGATGGCTCCTGTTCTTGATCGGGATGCTGCTGGTCGGCAGACGGGCCGAAGCACAGCAGATCAACGCCCAGCGGTTCTCGCCAGCGGTCGATGGGCAGCAGTTCAGCAAGCTCGACAATGCGCGCTCTTGGGATGCGGGAGCAGGGGGGGCCGGCCTGCTCTTTGGCATGGCGTCGGCCCCGTTCATCTACCGTCCAGACGACCCCTCTGTTCCGGTGGTCGAGATTCTGGGCTCGCTGGCCACAGCAGATCTGTATGGCTTTTACAGCTTGGGCGACGTTCGACTGGGGGCCAGCATGCCAGTGCACGCCGGTCTGCGCGGTCTGGATATCGATGCCCCAGTGGCCATGGGGGACGTGCGCTTGGCCGCAAAGTACACCCCCGTTCAGTCGGGTTCCTTTGCGCTCGCGATGCTGGGCGATCTGGTGCTGCCGACAGGCGCCCAGTCGGCGTGGGTCGGGGCTCAGAGCACGACGTTCGAAGCCGGGACTGCAGCGACCCAGGCACTTGGGCCGGGGGTTTTGACCGGCAACTTGGGCATGCGAACAGGCACGGGAAGTGAGATCGGCGTCGATCTGCGGCACTCGGCAGCGCTGACCTGGGGGGTGGGGGCGTCTGTTCCCGCCAGTGACATTGCGTCCGCCACGCTCGAGATCGAAGGGGACTTGTGGCTGGCCTCTGTGTCCCAGGCGGGGGCTCGGCCGACAGAATGGCTCGGCTCGCTGCGCATGCGCCCGGGAGAGCGGCTGGTGACGACCATTGGAGCAGGTGGCGGGCTCACCCGTGGCATCGGAGCACCGGAATTCCGCCTGATGGCTGGCGTGGCGTGGATGCCACCCGGATAGGGGGGCGGCATGTCCAGCCCTACCCGACCTGCCTGCACGATCATCCTGTGCGCCCCCACTGCCGATGGCTTCTCGGTCTTCATGGTGCAGCGGCACCGCAAGAGCGGTTTTCTGCCGAACGCATGGGTCTTTCCGGGTGGCAGGGTCGATGATGGCGACCGGCTCGATGGGCACGCCCGGGTACACGGCGGTGCCGTGGCCTGCGAACAGATGGGCCTGTCCACCGATGACGGCGTCGCGTTCTTGGTCGCTGGAGTGCGTGAGACCTTTGAAGAAGCCGGCATCTGGCTAGGCAGCGGCCAGCTGCCCGACTCTGCGCGCGATGCCCTGAACGACCGGACGTCGACACTGGCACCGCTGCTCGATCAGCACGACGTGAGCATCGATCTCGATGCGTTGGGAGTGTGGTCGTGGTGGGTCACGCCAAAGGCCGAGCCCAAGCGCTATGACACGCGGTTCTTGGTCGCGATTGTGGCTAAACAGAGCGGCAGGCACGACGACAGAGAGACGGTGGACAGCGCCTGGATTGACCCACGCAAGCTGCTCGAGGACTGGAGTCAGGAGACCTTCACCATGGCTCCGCCGACATGGTGGGTGCTCAAGGAACTGGCTCGCTATGAAAGCGCCGCCGAGGTCGCGGCAGCCTGTGCGACCCGGGATCGCCAGCCCATTGAGCCGGTGCTCGAGTTCAATGAGGGCTTCCACCTGTATTTGCCAGGGCACGAACGGCACGATTCGCCAAAGATCCCTGACTTCCCGGTTCACATTGGCTTTGACGGCAAACGCTGGCTGGCGGACTTCTAGCAGGCCGTTGAATGGAGCAGCCGGGCGCTCAAAGGTGAGCGGAGCGAGCTCTTTCAGCAACCCACTAGGGCACAATTCGCAGGCGGGGGTCGGCGAGGCAGCGAAGCGCGTTGGTGAGTCGAGGCTCGCTCTCGGCCGAGAGCTGGCGGACGCGTCGGGTGGTCAGGGCAAGACCGTCGGCCACTGCACTTGTCTGGTAGCCGCGTGCTTTTGCCAGGTGGGCAAACAATCGGAAGCATCGGCGGTCAGCGGGAAGCACCCCGAGGGTGGCTCCGGCCAAGCGCAGCAGTGTGTTCAGACCCTCGGGGCGTGCCTGTTTTGGGGCGGGACGCCGGGGCAGGGGACCCCCTCTGGCCAGACGATGGACGACCGTCTTGTCGACGCGGCCAGCAAGGACCGTCGCGTCATAGAACTTGGCGACTCGGTAGCCCATGAGGTCGCGATGGCTGGACCATGGGCTCGCGAGCGGCTTTGGCACCCCCGCGAGGGAGGGCGCGGAGTGAGCCCAGGCGACCGACTCGTCGAGCCCGCCAGGCGCGATGACCTGGCGCTCGGTGGGACCCCATTCGATGACCACGTCGATTCGTCGTGCTGCCCTGGACGTGCCGCTCTTGACCCCACGCAGCACCGAGCGGATGTCGACCGCCGACCCGTCGAGGATGAGGCGTAGCTCATAGGGGGCCACGCCAAAGGCGAAAACGATGACGTCGTGCGACCGCGCTGAACGGGCCAGACGCTCGAGCAGCTCGTACCGAAGCAGGGCGCTTCGCAGCCCAGCCTCGCCGTCCAACAACGCCAATCGAACTTGCTCTGCCATGGGCACCTCCGCCCGGCAGACATCGCAAGGTCCGTTCCATCGAAAAGTGCAGGTTTGCCCGTGGGGTGACGGTTGTCAGGTGACGGACGTCCGTCACCCAGCTGACGCCAGGTAGAGAACCGGGAGATTTCGGTGCTGGTCTTCGGCGAGGACGGTCAGCCGCAGACCACGCACGTGCACGCTCGAAGATCTCAGCGTGGGTGTTCGCGATGCCCATGAACGTCAGGTTCTCGGTGATTTCGTGAGTGCCGGGGCCGTTCCTGTTGTCCTTGTCCCAAGTGAACTCGTGACCGTAGTGCTGGTCCTTCCCGCACCGATTCGCTCCCACAGCAGCTTGACCAGTTCGGAGTCCGTGTCCTCCTTTACGAGTTCCGCCAGCAGGACGGCGTAGTCTGGGCTCATCGTGTCGTCGATGGTCCCTTGGCCAAAATGGGGTGCCCAGCCGATCGGCAACTCGAGCTCGGTTCCCTCGGACAACGACGAGGCGTTCACGCCTTGCCGCCAGCTTCATCATCCATGGGTCAGGTTCGCTGAGAGGAGTGTGGCGGCGGAACTGGAATGGTAGCAGACAGACCGGCCCGTTCGGCGGATCAGCGTGAAGCATCGGGAACCACAGCACCCAGCTGGCGCCCTCTCGAAATCGAGGGCCGGCCCATGATCTCTGGGGTCCAGACGGCTATGTGCGACACCAGACGCCTTCATTTGAAGGGCGAGCAGCCGACTGACACTAAAGAAGCTGATGGGTCCCACCGACGGCGATAGCGCCGAAGAATTTACTGCCGCCCCGCACTTGAACTCCGCGCCGATGAGCCAGTGGCCCGGCGTGTTCATGGTGGGCTTCTTGGTGCTTGGCTTTGCCATGGCCGTCATGGGCTCGACCCGTCCCGATGGTGGCGAGAGCATCATCAAGGGCAAGTGGGCCGTCGCCTTCGAGAATACGCTGGACGAGGACATCGCGGTGGCCGAACCCAGCCGGGCCGCGTGGGGAATCTTCGAGTTTGGCCTGTTCGGCAACGGCCGGCCGGGAGTGCTGGTCGGCACAGATGGCTGGCTCTATTCAGACGAGGAGTTCAAGCACTTCCCCGGCGAGGCTGCCGAGGTGGCCTGGAAAGTAAGCCTGATCGAAGCGGTCAGGGACGACTTCAAGAAGCGCGACATCGACTTGGTTGTCGCCCTGATTCCGTCCAAATCCCGCATTTGTCCGGAACACTTGGGTCGATATCACTTCCCGGACTACGCCGATGCTCGCTATTCGACAGTCCGCTCGATGCTGTCCGACCGCGGCATCGCTGCGCCTGACTTGGTGGGGCCGTTGGTGGCCGAAAAGCCGAGCCAGGCGGTGTTCCTGCGGACCGACACCCACTGGACCTCGCGGGGGGCCGAGGTTGTGGCCGAGTCTCTGGCGGCCAGCGTCGACTTCGAGGGCAAGGGGGACTCCGCGTTCAAGGTCGAGGCCGGTGAGCCCCTGAGCCACAAGGGCGACCTGGTGAAGTTCCTGCCGCTCGGACCATTGCAGGCGTCGTGGGGACCCGCCAATGACGACGTAGTGCTTCGGCAGGTCGTCGCTGATGGCGGTGGTGGCGGCTTGGGCCTGTTTGATGAGGTGACCATTCCCGTCGCCTTGGTGGGCACCAGCTACAGCGAACAGACCAACTGGGGCTTTAGAGAGTCACTCAAGCTGCACATGGGTGCCGATGTGCTCGATGCGGCGGTCGAGGGTCGCGGCCCGGTTGTGGTCATGCTCGACTACCTCGAGAATAAGGCACTCGAGCAGACCCCTCCCAAGCTCGTCGTGTGGGAGATCCCCGAACGCTTCATGCCCGTGGTCTACGACACCAAGGGCCACGAGGCGACCCTTGAGCGCCTTGGTTTGGGGGACTGACCGATGGTCTTTGCCGCAAACGTCTTT
>CAYYHT010000589.1:3035-5183 GCA_964471355.1 uncultured Enterobacteriaceae bacterium | reverse complement strand
TCGACACTGAGACTGGACGATTCCGCTGCCGACGCGGACATAGAGTCGAATGGGACGGAGTCCACAGACGTTCCGAGCTAGAACAGGGGGAGAGCAATGACACTGCTATTGATGAGTCTGATGGCCAACTTTGCGGTCGCAGCCCCCTCTGGACAGGACATCGCCGACGCCGCCTCTTGGCATCTGCAGCACCTGCCAACCCTGAACCGCAACGACTGCTCAGGGCTCGTCGAGAGTGTCTTTGACAAGGCAGGCATGGCCTTTCCCGGCAACACCGCAAGCTTCTGGGCCGAGGCCGAGCGCTGGGGCAAGACCCACAAGCGCGCTCCAAAGCCCGGTGACCTCGCGTTCTTCGACTACACCTATGACAAGAACGGCAACGACCGCGTCGACGACGCCCTGACCCACATCGCCGTGGTTCGCGCCGTCGAAGCAGATGGCACCATCGTCATGGTTCACAAGGGCGGCAAGGGCATCACCGAGCTGCGCCTGAACCTGGACAAACCCGAGGTCCACATCGAGAACGGCAAGGTGTTGAACAGCTACTTGCGGGCTCGAGACTACGGCATCCCCGAAGGCCCAAGAATGGCGGGTCAGCTGGTGCGCGGATTCGCAACCATGACAGCTGATTCGGGCGGTTCTGCCGAAGCCACCCCCGAGGATTCGGGGCGGCCGAAACAGGCCCGAAGCATTCTCGTTGAGGCATACGGCAGCGGCACTTCAGACGCCTTGGACCAGCAGCAAAGCGCCCTCACTGGCACCAAAGCAGCGAACCTCGGTGAGCTGTCCTGTGAGGAGCTGTGGCGGGTGCGAAACACCGTCTTTGCCCGCCATGGCTACGCGTTCGGCACCGACAAGGCCCGCGTCTACTTCGGCCTTCAAGAGTGGTATCAACGCAACCCGCTCATCACCCAAGACACCGTCGATCGACACCTGACGCGCTCGGACCGCAAGAACGTCGAGCGCGTGCTGAAGGCCGAGGAAAAAGCAGGCTGCAACTGATATCCTGCGGAGCCGTCAAAGAGGTCCCGATGTCAGGTCAGCAACTCGTCCGCAGCCCCAGCGGCGCCCCGGTCAACGAGCCGCGTGTCGTGGCCTACAACCTGAGCACGGCGTTCGAGGACGGGACCCTCAAGCTGCGAGGCAGCGTCACCATCTTTCTGCCGGCCCACCTGCAGCCACAGACCGTCGTGCTGCGGGCGCTCGCCAAGTTTGAGAGCGGCCGACTCGGCTCGTGGGACGCCAACCTCTTCCTGCCCGCTGCTGGGCAGACCACCGACGACCAGGAGTGGTGGTTCGACCACAACGAGGCCATCGAGAGCCTGCGCTTCTCGGTCGGAGTCACCACACAGATCAATGTGGACCCACGCAATCCGCTACCGACCGATCCATGCGTATTGCACGGCGGCGAGCTGTTTCTCGAGCCTCACGGCGGCGACGAGCGACGTCAGCTCGACATCTTTGCTGACATCGAGAATCGCGGTGGGACCATCGAAGGCGCGAGTCTGCGCGTCGAGTACGTCGACGGCAACGACCAGACGCTGAACTGGAGCTATGCGGTGGGCGATCCGCTGCCACCTGGAAGGACATCGCTGCACTTCATGGGCAGCTGGGATGCCGACGATCGAGCCAAGCACGGGATCGCCGCTTGGGCACGAGTCACCGCCATCGAGCTCGAGCAGACTCACTGGTGGAACGAGCCCGCCTCTGCTTCACAACCTGCCCCCACCGCTCCGCGACGCGGGCCGCCGCCGCCTCCTCCACAGCCGGGCGCACCCGCAGCGCCTACCCGCGCAGGTCCGCCACCACCACCACCACAACAACCGGGCTTCCACTCTGGACAGAGCCCCGCGGGCGTCGATCTCGATGCCATGGCGAATGCCACTCCAGACGAGATGATGGCCATGCTCGACAAGATGGCAGACGGGCTCGGCTGAAGCGCGATGCGTCGAAGCTAGAACCGGTGTTCCAGCGGCCGCTCCACACCTCGAATGGTCCAGCGCTGAATGACCGCCATGCGCCAGTTCTCCGACGTGTTCTTGTGGGTCATGTGGGGCATCTTGCCGTGGTGAAAGGTGGCTCCTCCTGCCCGTAGCGGACACGCGACCACAGTGCCGTTGCCCTCATTCCAGCCGATCTTGCCGTCGT
>CAYYHT010000589.1:1526-3025 GCA_964471355.1 uncultured Enterobacteriaceae bacterium | reverse complement strand
TAGTTGGTCGGGTGCATCTCGCGGATGATGCCCAGCTTGTGCCCCTTGTCCCAGAAGTGCATGCACCCCGAGCGCACGTCGACATCCTGCAGCGGCACCCAGCACGAGATGATCAGGTCCTCCTGTCCGGCCCCTGCGTAGCCTTCGTCTTGATGCCAGTAGGTCTCGGCCCCGTTGTGAGGCGGCTTGAACATCAGCTGGTTGTACCAAAAGTCCAGCTCCTTACCCGCCAACGCTGTGGCAAAGCGCGTCCCCCAGGCGTGAATCCGTGCGACCTGCCACTCAATCCAGGCCATCTCCAACATCGACAGCCAGACCGGGTCTCCATCGGGCTGCCTGGGGTCGCGGCTCTTGTTGGGGTCGTAGCCGCCGGTTGGGTCATCGAGCAGCGGCACGACGCGCCGCAACAAGTCGGCCACCTCGTCAGCCGAGATGGCGTCGTTGAGTGCCAGCCACCCCCTGTCTTGGTAGTGGCGAATCTGTTCTGGGGTCGCCTCGGGGTAGGCCATGGGCCCATCGTAGAGCAAGAGGCGTCAGCGATTCCTGCAGGCCCGGTCGATCTCGACGCCCACCACCAGCTCAATATTTTCGATGTCGTTGTCGGTGAGCCACAGATCGACGGTGTCGGGGGTCACGTCTTCGTTGCGCTCATACCAAGCGCGAGCGTCGAAGTAGATCTGCGCCGCGTGGGTTCGGAACGCGTATCCATGGCGCGCATAGACGGTGTTCCGCAACCCCCACATGGCCGAGCAACTGAGGTCTTGGACATGGGAGGACTGCAGCCGTCGGCCGTCCAAGATGATGCGGTGTGGGTCGTTGCGGGCCTGGGCCGCTGCCGCGATGGCCGCTTGCTTCTGGCGGGCCTCGCCGTAGTTGTTGCGCAGGACCGATGCGGTATTGGGCACCGGACGAATCGGCCCCCCCATCCAGACGGGATCGAGAGTGACAAAGCCGTGGAACAGCTTCGACGCCCGCCGATCCGCCAATGCCAAGTCCGCACTGCGCGACAACACGTCGTTCTGGGTCGCGTCATTGGGCCGATTCAGGTTCATTTGAACCGTGCTGAGCGCGCCTCGAGTGCTGCTGCGATGCAGGATGGTCGCGGTGCCATCGAGCTGAAGGTCCAGCACGATTCCGATGTGGGTGAGCTTGTCGCTCAGGGTGACGCGTGGGTCAGTGTCCTTGTTTGCGGTGCCGTCGAAGAACACGAGGTCACCGACCGCAGGCTCGGCATTTTGATGCTGCTCGCCGAAGCTGCCAAGCCAGAAGCCCTCCGTGCTGATGGCCTGCATTCTCGCAAAGCCGGCGCGCTCCAGGATCTGCTGCACAGCACCGCTGCAGTCGTCGCGGTCGAGCTCGGGTTGGTTCACCAAGTGCCACCACGCAGAGTCGGCAATCCGCTGGCCTATGGCAGTCGTCTGAGCGGCCACGATCGAGGGTGTCGTCAGCAGCAGGGCACAGATCATCGGCAACGCCCATTTCATGGCGACCTCCGGGCT
>CAYYHT010000589.1:0-1516 GCA_964471355.1 uncultured Enterobacteriaceae bacterium | reverse complement strand
GACAAGCTGAAGCGGAGTCAGCCATGACATCGGGCTGTCAGCTCACTGTCCTTGGACTTACAGCCTTGGGCGCGGATCTAGGAGGCGTCAGCTTTGACGGTAGGGACGTCAGCCGGCAATGCCACTGGCTCGGGCTGTTCGCTGCGTTGAATCTGCTGGATCGGCGCCGCAATCTCTTTGGGGGTGCGACCGAACAGCCTGCGGAACTGGTTGCCCCGCATCAGGTCATCGGGGTCAACGCGCTTCTTGAGCGCAAAGAATCGATTGATGCGGTCGGACCCCAAGCTGCTGCGCACCGCATCGCCCGAGACCACCGCGTCTTTTGCGAAGTAGAAGCGGCCGCCGGCGTCAACGACAAGCTGAGTCAGCCGACGGGTCAGCTGGTACAGGCTCTCGCGGCTCGAGTCCCGCACGAAGAAGTCCATCGCAAAGCTGTAGCCATCGACCGCATGGGAGAGGAGGAACGGGTCCTCGCGGTGGCGCTTCATGACCACCAAGTACGGCTCGAGGCCCAGAGCCTGTGCCATCTCGAGGGCGCGCCGGGCCCCAGCCTTCGCCTCATCCTTGGGCAGGAAGAGCTGGAACTGAATCAGGCCCGTGCGCCCAGCAAACCACTTCCAGTTGGGCACGAAGTCCAGCAGGAAGTTGAAGCGGGCATGGGGCTGCAGGTGGGTGTGCTGCGCCGATTCGCGGACGCGCATCCAGTTGTAGCGAGCCCAGTTCACCAGGCTCATTCCCCATCGGTTCGCAAACGGCTGGCCAAAGAACCACAGCCAGCGGAACGGCAGAATGCCGAACAGGTTGGGGGGCAGCGTCTGATCGTCTGGGCTTGTCAGGCTGGCACCCTCGACGTCCTGGCCAGGCTCGGTGTAGCGAGCCGCGTGAATCTGCCCACGGCCCAGTCCCGTGCCAGAGGAGTAGGCGTCGATCCAGCCCACCACATAGTCGAAATCAGCGTCGTTGCAGCGCTCGAACAGCTGGAACATGTGCGCCAGATTGTCGGCGACCATTGGCGTCACCGAGATGCGGCCGGAGTGCACCTTCTTCATCTGGACTGAGATCGACACAAAGGTGCCGAGCCAGCCGAATCCGCCGATGACCGCGTGAAACAGGTCGGGGTGGCTATCGGCGGTGAGCTCATTCACCTCGCCATCCGGCGTCACGAGCGTAATGGCAAGCACATGCTCGCCCCACGGGCCGTACTTGAAGTTGTTCTTGCCGTGGGCGTTGGCCGCCGTGATGCCGCCAATGGTGGTGTGCATGGTGCCGGTGACGACCGGTGGCCACCAGCCGTCCGGCAGCACGCGCTGCCAGAGTTGCTGCAGCGAGACCCCGGGTTCACACACCGCAATGCCGGACTCGGAATCCCAGGACGTGATGCGGTTCATCTCGCTGAAATCGAGCAGCAGATTGCCCTCGTTCAGTGCGGCATCGCCATAGCTGCGCCCTCCGCCCCAGTGCGCGACTGTCAGCCCTCGGGAGCGCGCCAGGTCGAATGCGGCGAGCACATCTGCGG
>CAYYHT010000588.1:0-5187 GCA_964471355.1 uncultured Enterobacteriaceae bacterium | reverse complement strand
TTCTTCATTCTCCCGGCGAACGCAGCCCAGGGCGTGGGCCAGTCCACCTCCAGCTCCACCGTGCCGCTGACCGCGGTGTAGGAGTCTGTGATCTCGAGCTGCGTCAGGGCGTCGGTGCAGAAATTGAAGTAGACGTCCGTGCCCAGGTCGACCCAGACCGTGACCTCATCGACACCGATCTCCAGCGTCTCGGTGTAGTGGGTGTCGTCGACCGCAGCGCTGCGATCCAGGAACTGGTAGGACGCCACCGACAGCGCCGTGCCCCCATCGTCGGACCAGGCGTGAAAGCTGGTGTCGCTGCAGGCTGTGGTGATCGACAGTCGGCTCTCAAAGCCATCATCCAACGACCCATCCGGCGTTGGTGTCGGCGTCTGAGGGCAGCCAGTGGCGATCATCAACAGGGCGAGGGGTGCTGCAATGCGTGTCATGGGGGTCTCTCCGACCGGGTTGCTTCCGTCGTGCCCAGACAAAGCAACTCCCGTGCCAGCTCCACGATCAGCCTGAACAGGCACTCGCTGCGTGGGGCCTGCGCGGACCGCGAGGGATCTACGACACTCGTGTCACGTCGCCTACCAGCTGTGGGGCATGCACACGCTGGCGTATGGCGCACCGTCATTCCACTCGGCCACGGTCTCGGCTGTCGTGCCCTCGACCTCGGCGCAGTCGTTGTTCAGAGGCACTTCTTGGGCCAGGCAATGCCCCTGGCCCGGCGTGGTTGTGGTCGCGCAGAACAGCGGGGCCACGCCGTCGCGATCGACGCAGAAGTCGGTGCAAGGCAACGTGCAGACGCCTCGATCGCTGGACACGCCGGGCGCATTGACCGGCTGGCACCAGCTGTTCCACTCGACCTGCCAGCAGGTGTCGTTGGTGACGCTGCAGTTTTCGCCCATCCACGGGAAGTCGTACGGGGTTCCGCTGTTGAGGTCGGGGAAGGACCCCATGTCGCCGAGGTGCACGAAGGTCATGCCGTCGGCCTTGAGGTCCAAGATGATGTTCTCGAGCTGATCGGCGGTGTACTGGTGGATGTCGTGCAGCAGGATGACGCCACCGTCGTACTGGTCGACCATGTCGCGGGTCATGCCGCGCATGTCGCTCTCGTAGCCAGCGGGGGTGCGCCAGTACTCACTTTGGGGGCAGGTGCCGCCGCTGGCATAGCACCAGTCCGCGGTGTCGATGTGCCAACCGGCGACCAAGTGCCCGTAGCTGCGAACCATGTCCGCCGTGGCACAGGTGGAGTCACCGTAGGGGAACCGAAAGAACGTCGGGAAGACGCCGAAGGCCGCAAAGGCGTCGTTGGTGTCTTCGATCTCGAGTTCTCGTTGAGCCGCCGTGATGTCCGGCATGGCCGGGTGCTCCCAGCTGTGGTTGCCCACCGTGAACAACGGGCTGGCGATGATCTCGTTGACGATGTCCTCGTTGGCGGGCTTGACCACGTTCTCGCCCAGCATGAAGAAGGTCGCCGGCACGTTGTGGGTCTCAAGGATGTCGATCACCTGAGGCGTGACGACCGTGTGGGGACCGTCGTCGAAGGTGAGCGCCACCTTGCCGGCAAGCGGCGCGGGGTCGGCGGGGTCCATGCCCGAGCACTCGGCTCGGCGCCCCCACGTGGCCGTTCCACTGAGGTTCGAGCACCCAAGCGACGCGTAGTAGCTGGGGTCGTGGCCCCACACCCAGCAGTCGCCACTGACCGTGTCTTTGATGGTGTAGGTGAGGTTCATGCCCGACCAGAACAGGGTGGTGTCGCCCTCGCTGACGGCCCCAAGGCTGCTGACTTGGTCAAGGTGCAGGAAGGTGCCGCTGATGGGGTGGCACAGCGCATAGCTGCCCGAGCCCAGGTAGCAGTCCTCGCCGAACCAGCCGCTGCCGGACTCGGTCTCGGCCATGCCGAACTCCCAGCTTGTGCGGCCATCGGGGTCGGTGATGCGTACGTCGATACCGCTATTTGGCGAAGCTCCGGCCCAAATGACGTCGACATCGAACACGACCAACGGCGGATCGGTATCCGTGTCCGTGTCCGTGTCCGTGTCCGTGTCCGTGTCCGTGTCCGTGTCGGAATCGGAATCGGAATCGCTGTCCGAATCTGAGTCGCTGTCGGTATCGGTGTCGGTGTCGGTGTCGGACTCATCGGTGTCGATGTCCGAGACGGTCTTGCAGCCACCCGAAAACAACAGGGCCAACAGAGCAATGCGCATGAGAATCTCCGATGCCCCAGTCTAACCGGCCGTCCGTGCGACACTGCCGCCATGAGTGACTTGCAACCTGCTGCAACACCGATCGTCGCTGCCGCTTTCGCCGCGGGACTGGTCGGCCTGGCCACCATCTGGCTCGTCCTGACGCCTGACGCCACCGAGCCCGCATCGGGGACACCCGAACCGATCGCCCAGCAAGCGGGGGCCGTCTTGCCTGCAACCCCCGATCACGCAGCCCAGCCCGCCTCGCCGGACGCCGAAGTCTCTGGCCCCACTGCCGAGGGCCGTCCGCCCATTCGCGACAACCCGCCATTCGACCGAGGGGAGGCCCTGCCGCCGGCCAACGATGGCGACGTGTGGACCGAACGCCGCAACCGCGCCAACCAGGAGTGGAGAGCCCAGACCTATGAGGTTGCCGGGGCCTGGTTGCAGCGGGGTGAGGTCAGCAAGGAGGAGGCGCGGGAGATCAAAGGCATCCTGGACACCATGCACCAGCATACGACCAACGCCCGCAGCGGCATCGAGTCCGGCACCGAGGACCCCAAGAAGGGACGGGCCCGCATCAATGCAGCGCGGCAAGAGGCGACCGCTGCGCTCGAGAACTTGCTCGGGGCCGAGCGACAGGCCGAGCTGTCAGCGGACTTCGCGAAGCTGAAGGGAGGAGGCCCCTAGCTAGGCTGCCCGTCGGTACCAGTCAGGCAGCCCATCGAGCACCGGCAGCACCGGACGACCCTTGGGAAGCGGCGGGTGTGGACAAGCAGACAGGGCCGCTGTCAGCGCGTTCTGAAGTCCCAGGTGGTCGTGGCTGCCCAGCAGCCCAAAGCGGATGCGCGCGTCGATGCGCCACTCGACCAACATCACCTCGCCCTGCCTGGGCTGGAGCACGAAGTATCGGGGCACGTCTGGGCGGTCCTCGCGGCGGGCAATCACCGCACCGAACGCCTCGCCCGTCCGCTGTGGGGTCGGCAGACGCACATAGTAGGCCTGCCACCCTGGCACGTTCAGGTCATCGGGAAAGCCGAACAAATACTCGCCGTTGACCCGCGGCGCCTCCTTCTGTGAGCGACGGACCATCATGGCGGCGTGCTCGGAGATGACCGACGCCTGACTGCGCCAACCACTGTCGTCAAAGGCCAGCAGATCGAACACGGCCTCGGTCTGGTGAAATAGCCATGCGGGCAGCACCCGGTGAGCCACTAGGTAGCGGAGGCGGCTGGGGTCGCCGGGGCCAATCTGCGAAAAATCGAAGCCGAAATCGGGAGGGGCATGACAGTGAGGCTCGGTCGAAAACATAGAGAACTCCGCGCTACACCCCATGCTTAGGGGGTCGGACGCCGGCCTTCTCGTCGCTGCAACACGCTGCAACACAGTTCGCAATCACGGGCAGCAAAGCCCCGCTACGGCTCCTCCTTCGTCTTGCCGCGCAAGTCGCGAAGCTCCGCGGGGACCTTACCGCCTCGCTCCCGTGGCAGCGGGCTCTGGCTTCGCAGCTCAGCCAGCACCAGGCGAATCCAATTGAGCACCTTGTCGGGCTCTTTGGCCTCGATGAACCAGCGCTCTCCCTCGCCTTCAAGCTCTAGGCGCCGGGCCTGCCCAGACCCCAAGACCTTCACATCCAGCTTGCGCAGGGCGATGCGACGCCCCCTCATGACCACTTCACTGTGACCCAGGGTCAGCGTCGTGCCAGCCAGCCAGTTGCGCAGCCAGACACTGGCCATCAAGAAGGGGACGAGGCCTGCCGGCATCACGAACTCGGTGAAGAACTCCCCGAGCAGCTGCACGCCGCCGTTCGCGGCGAACAGAGAGCCCACGACCAGGAACACAAGCCCGCACACAATCCCAACCGCGGTCCGCAGGGCCCGCGTCCAGGTCCGGACCTCGCCATAGACCTGGATATGAACCCCATCGATGTCGACCTTGGGCTTCAGCTCCGCCGGTGAGCGCTGCAACAGCTCTTCGAGGTCCATCAGTCGGCCTCGGACTGCTTGCCACGCAGGGCCGTCAGCTCGGCTGGCACTTGTGTCGGTTGCTCCCGTGCAAGCGGAGCGCTCTGCACAGCCTGTTCGAGCAGCTGGCCGACCCAGGCGACGACGTCGTTGTCCGTCGCCTGGCTGCCAGACACGGCACCGTTCAAGATCCACACCTCGTCGCCCAGATGCAGACGCAGCTCGTGCTCCTTTGACAACGGATCGACCCCCGCCACCTCAACCTGATCGAGTGGCCATCGCCGGTCGCCAATGCGCAGCTCTCGGGGCCCGATGACAATCTTCTTGCGGGCGCGTCGAGCCCAGGCCCATCCGCCGCCGACCATCACGGTCGCCCCGACAGACACGCATGACAAGAAGAGCATGCCCGCCATTGCGACATCGTTGAGGTAGATGCTGCCGAAGCTGCCTGCCATCAACGCAAACGCCGCAAAGTTCACCCAGCGCATCGCGGTGGCGTCTTGCTCCCGCACAATCGGGACGGTCAGGTGGACTCCGTCGACCTCGATCGATGCGGAAACGACTGCGGGGGCCTGCTCAATGAGCTCGTCGAGCTGATGCGACGTGCCCAACGCCTATCCGCCGTAGCTGCAGACGCCTTCGCTCTCGACCGAGCAACCGCCGGTCGGGTCAGCCTCGTTTTCGCAGGCCACATCGCAGTCGTTGTTGGGCAGCACATCGTCGATGTGATTGCAGGTCCACGTGCAGCCACCGCAGCCATCGAGCCACTCAACGCATTGGTCTTCTGTCGCGATGATCTCAGCCCCACCCGCGTCGCAGCCCACGAAGGCCACAAAACCGGCGACAGCCACAAGCAGCGACAGGCCCCTCATCCGTGGGAGCCCTTCTTGAATCGCAAGGGCGCGCCGGCCATGTGGTCGTTCCAGCTGGCTGGAGCGTGGCCGTTGTCGACCTCTTCCATGGTGATGCAGCCCTCGACCGGACACACGATCTGGCACAGGTTGCAGCCGACGCATTCCTCGTCGATCACCTCGAAACGGCGTTCGCCATCC
>CAYYHT010000587.1:0-5195 GCA_964471355.1 uncultured Enterobacteriaceae bacterium | reverse complement strand
GGTGCACGTGCTCATCAACACCACGGGCGGCCCTCCCGGAGGAGCCCTGCTTCAAGCCCAAGAAGACGCCATCACCCACGCCTTTGGCCGCCACCTGCTGGCTGCCCACCTGTTGGTGCGCAAGGTCGTGCCGGGCATGAGCGAGGCGGGCTTTGGTCGCATCGTCAATGTGCTGTCCACCTCGGTGCGCGAGCCGATCGACAACCTGGGGGTCAGCAACCTGATGCGCGCAGCCGTGGCCTCTTGGGCCAAGACCTTGTCCCGCGAGCTGCCCCCCGGTGTCACCATCAACAACGTGCTTCCGGGCTTCACCGCCACCTCGCGTCTGGCCAGCCTCGCCGACGCGCGCGCCGAACGAGGAGGGACGACCCGAGACGCCATCGAGACCGCCTGGCTCAAGACCGTTCCCGAGGGGCGCTTGGCCGACCCCGACGAGCTGGGCGCGGTCATCGCATTCCTCGCCAGTCCGGCTGCTAGCTTTGTTCGCGGCGTGTCCCTGCCCGTCGATGGCGGCCGCCTAAGGAGCATCTAGTGACCTTCGACATCTTCTTCTCGATCAGCCATGTGCCGGTGGGCGGCCACACGCCGACCGAAGCGAGCATGTTCCGCAACTTCTTTGACCAGGTCCGTGCCGCCGACGAGCAGGGCTATGGAGTGGCCTGGGTAGCCGAGTCGCACCTTTCCTCAGAAGTGCAAAAGCTGGGCTCCAATCCAGTCATCCCCCACTGGCAAGGAGAGGTCGGTCTGAACACCGACATCACCCAACTGGCCCACGCGGTCTTTGGGCGCACCAAGCGCATCGAAGTCGGCTCGGCCATCATGAACATCATCTGCAACGGCGGTCCGGTCGCAGCCGCCGAGAAGGTCGCCACCTTCGCCGCCATTCACGGTGCAGACCCGAACGAGACCCGTCGCCTGCACGCTGGCTTCGCCTATGGTCGCTTCGAATTCATGAACCGCGCCTATGGCATCGGGCCTCGCAACGAGCTCGAGGGCGCCGCCTGGAAGGGACTCAAGGGTCAGGTCTACCGCGAGGCAGCCGAGATCTTCCTGCGCCTGCTGCGGGGCGATGTGCTGTCCTCTGACGACATCACAGCCCCGACGCTGCAGCGCCGGAACTTCCGCTCCGAGGCCGACTGGCTGGCGACCCAGGCCCTGGCCGGCACGTCGGACGACACCCTGCACTTCGACCGTCGCTGGACCTTCGAGAAGCTCAAGATTGTGCCCCAAGACTGGCGCCGTGAGCTGATTCAGCCCATCGCCGGCACCCACGACCCCGAAGTGCAGACCTTCATCAACACCATCTTGCCCTGCCAGGTCTTCAATCTGTCCATCACCAACGCCGACGTGATCGAGAGCACCCACGAGCGCATGGCGGCCTGCTACCACCCCGACGGCGGCCCTTGGCAACGCGGCCACATGCCTCGAACGACCTTTGTCTTCCTCAATGAGCAGCCCGGTCTGACCCCTGAACAGCGGCGGGCTGCCGCCCACGAAGAAGCCCAGACGGCGCTCGGGGCCTATTGGACGGCACTGCAGGGAACGCTGGACCCGGCCAAGGTCGCCAAGGCCGCAGACAACGCCCTCATCGGCACAGCAGACGACATCGCTCGTCAGATCCGTGAGCGCTTTCACCCCGACGATCGCCTGATGCTGTGGTTCGACTTCTTCAACCACGACAGCGACCGGGTGATTGCAAACCAAGCCGCATTCATGGAGAAGGTGGCCCCACAAGTCGGGAGGCAATCATGAGCGTGGTTCTGTCCAACCTCATCGGCGGCGAAGCGGTGCCGCCCGACAATGACGAGTGGTTCGACGACATCGCTCCGGCGACCGGTGACGTCATCGCCCGCATTCCGCGCTCCGGGCCCAGCGACGTCGATCACGCCGTATTGGCCGCACTCGGTGCCATGGACGGCAGCTGGGGCAGCGCCAGCACCGCCGAGCGGGCCGAGCTGTGCGACGACATCGCCGCGGCCATCGAAGTTCGCTTGGACGAATTTGCAGAGCTGGAGTCACGGGACACAGGCAAGCCCATTTCGTTCGCGCGCAACGTCGACATCCCTCGCTCGATTGCCAACTTTCGCTTCTACGCCGGAGCCGTGCGCCACGACGAGACGGGCTTCCACCCGATGGCCGACGCCATCAACTACACCGTGCGGCAGCCCCTCGGTGCTGTGGCCCTGATCACCCCTTGGAACCTGCCTCTGTACTTGCTTAGCTGGAAAGCCGCCGCCGCATTGGCGACCGGAAACGCCATCGTGGCCAAGCCATCCGAGCTCACACCGTGCACCGCCGACGCCCTCGCCGACGTCATCGCCAACCTGGGAGCCCCCGCGGGCGCCTTCAACGTGGTCCACGGATACGGCGCCGAGGTTGGCCAAGCCCTGGTCGAGCACCCCGACATCAAGGCCGTCTCGTTCACCGGCGGCACCGTGACTGGTCGCCGAGTCGCCGCCACGGCCGCTCCCCAGCTCAAGAAGCTCTCGCTCGAGCTCGGCGGCAAGAACCCCACCATCGTCTTTGCCGATGCCGACATCGACTTGGCCGTCGAAGGTGCGGTGCGAGCAGGCTTCAGCAACACCGGTCAGATCTGCCTCTGTGGCAGTCGAATCCTGGTCGAGCGGTCCATATTTGCCGAGTTCACCGACCGCTTGGTCGAGCAGGTTGGCCAGATGGTGGTCGGCGCTCCAGACGACCCCAACACCCAGGTAGGTTCGCTGATTGGACCCGATCACCGCTCCAAGGTCGAGGCGTACATCGAGCTGGCCCGCCAGGACGGCGGAACGATTCGATGCGGCGGCAAGCGACCCGACCTGCCCGCGCCATGGGACGGTGGCGCCTTTTTGGAGCCCACGGTCATCACCGGCCTCGACCCGGGCTGCCGAACAGCCACCGAGGAGATCTTCGGTCCGGTGGTCACCGTGCACCCCTTCGATTCAGAAGAAGAGGCCGTCGGCCTGGCAAACGCGGTCGAGTATGGCCTCGCCGCGTCGGTGTGGACCGAAGACCTGCGCCGCGCCCACCGGGTCGCCGCGACGGTGCAAGCGGGCATGGTGTGGGTCAATACGTGGCTGCATCGCGACCTGCGCGTGCCCTTCGGCGGCATGAAGAACAGCGGCGTCGGCCGCGAAGGGGGCCGCTGGAGCCTCGACTTCTTCACCGACCAGCGCAACATCTGCATCAAGCTCTAAGGCGGCTCAATATTGGGCGGCCCGCCTCTTTGGTCGCTTTTAGCAGGCGTCGGGGGTGGCTCCGGTGCAGTCGTCGTCGATGCCGTTGTTGCAGACCTCGGCGGCGCCCGGATTGACGGAGGCGTCGGCATCGTCACAGTCGAGCGGCTGGGTCGAGTAGCCCTCGGCCGCCTCGCCGCAGGCCAAGATGAAGTCGGTCCCGCCGTAGCCATCGCCATCGTCGTCGTAGTACCAGTTGACCGCATCGGGAAAGAACGCGTCGTCCGGCCAGCCGTTGCAGTCGTTGTCCAGACCGTCGCACTCCTCGATGCCACCGGGAAATGCGTTGGGGGCGTTGTCGTCGCAATCGCCGCCCTGGCGGGTGTCGGAGCCATTGAGCGGAAGGCAGGCGTGGTAGCCAAAGTCGAGCGGTCCGTACCCGTCACCGTCGGCGTCGGGGTACCAGTCGGTCGCCTCTTGACCGGCCTCGTCGATGCCGCCGTCACAGTCATTGTCCGTGCCGTCAAAGCACGTCTCTTCAGCGCCCGGATTGACGTCGGGATCGCTGTCATCGCAGTCGATGCCGCCGGCTTCGAACGAGTCGAACCCATCACCATCGGCGTCTGCAGGGGTGCCACACGCAACCCCAAAGACCAGTGACAAAGTGAACAGAAACCGCATCGTGAAATTGGGTTAATCGGTCGTCCCCTCGGAGGGCGAATGAGCCGTACAACCCCATCGTCCGTCGACTCTGGCCGCCCCGGCAGCCAGATGTTCCCGCGCTCGCCGTTGGGCGAGACCCACGAGGGCATCGCCACAGGCCGCGACGTCGAGTGGGAGCCGCTGGTCGACTACCGCCGCAATGGCGTCAGTGAGACGACGATCCACGGGGCTGTCGCCTGGGCATCAGGGGGGCGCATCGTGCACTCCTTTGGCGGCAATGTGCTGTGCTACGGCCGATCCATGATGAAGCCGCTGACCATGAAATTGTTCGTGGACGACTTGGCCCAGATGAACTGGAAACAAAAGGCCATCAGCTTGGCCAGCCACAACGGCGACACCGAGCACGTTGCTGCGGCCCAGAGCATCTTGTCCGAGGGCGAGTGGTCGCTGATGCAGACCCCTCTCGATGTGCCCTTGGTGCAGTTCGGCCGGCAAGTCCGCCGCGCCCGTCGGTGGTACCACTGCTGCTCGGGCGAGCACGCGGCTGTGCTGCGCGGCTGCCGAGCCCGTGGCTGGAACCGCAGCGGCTACACCCTTCCCCAGCACCCCTTCTTCCAGGCCTATCTGGCCATGATGCGCGACTACCTGGGCGCCGACTGGTCCCCAGCGCGCATCGCCAAGGACGGCTGCGGCCTGCCCACCAACAGCAACACCGTCGGCGAGCTGGCCATGCTTTATGCGCGCTTGGCCCAAGACCGGCACCAGGACTGGATCTGGGAGGCCATGACGCGGCACCCCGATCTCATCGGCGGCTTCAACCGCCTGGACAGCACCATCCTCAAGGCCTGCGACGGAAAGGTCATCGCCAAAGAGGGTGCAGATGGACTGCTGGGCTTGGCCATCGAGCACCCCGACTTCCCCGACGGTCTGGGGGTGGTCATCAAGATTGCCCATGGCTGGAATGCGCCCGCCACCTGGTACATCGCACGGGCCGTGCTGGGCACGCTTGGATTCGAGCTGCGCAACCCCTACCCGCTGCATCGCCAGAAGGCCTTCATCGTTCCCGGCGTCGTCCCGCCCGCTTTGTTGGAGCGCCTGGAACAAGTCCCCACCTGGGACGAGTGGGACCCGGACGATGACCGCTGGCACTACGACCACAGTCCCTATGCGCCTCGCTGGCAAGGAGACCGAGCATGAGCATCGTCGCCGGAGTGCTCGCACCGCACCCACCCCATCTGGTCTATGCCGAGAATCCGCCCCAGAACGAGGCCACAAGCGAAGGCGGCTGGGAGATGCTGCGCTGGGGCTACGAGCGCCTCCGCCGAGACCTGCAGCAGGTGGACTACGACGTCATCGTCG
>CAYYHT010000586.1:0-5199 GCA_964471355.1 uncultured Enterobacteriaceae bacterium | reverse complement strand
ACTTCAAGTCGGCCAAAGACGGGGAGACAAAGCCGATGCTTGCTTCGGTCAAGGGGTACGGCCTCAACTTGAAAGGCATGACCGACAAGATTGGTCGGGGTCCAACTGAGAGCAAGGACAACCAGCGCACCGGCACGGCCCAACGCGCGCAGAAAATTGACGCCTCTCACCTCATTGCCGATGAGTTCGGTGGGTGTGGGTACGCGGCGGGAGCCAACCTGGTCGCGGCAAGCTCAAAATACAATCGCGAAATCATGAGAGCCCAGGAAGTAAACATGGGCGAACACGTCAACGAAATGGTGAACGACGAAGGCTGTCGGTCCTTCAATCTGGAAGTGAAGGTTGAGTGGTGCTCGTTCCTCGATTCAAAAATCCGCTCGAAGGTTGAGGCTGAGCACGCCAAGATTGTTGCCGCATTGCCAGATAATGTGGAGAAACGGACCCTCGACAAAGCAATGGCGGACTGGAAGGCACTGGATCCGGACAAGGGACAGAATCTCCAGCGCGTCCTAGACTGCACATACATCCTTGACTGCTTGGACGAGTCGGGGGCTGTCATCTCCGGCGCAGGCCTGGTCGATGCCATCGGACCAGACCTATGGTTGGGTCTGTCATAATTAGGAGCAAACCTAAGTGGGTTCAGCAGAGAACTTTTTCGCAGATTTCGTGCGTACCGAGTGGGAAACCCTGGTGTCGTTCGCGACCGAGCCGGACACCAAGAAGCAAAACGCCCAGGAAGATATTCTGGCGTCGATGCGCACCACGGACGTAGGGAACAACCTGAGAAGGTTCGATGGCCCGCCTAACGAAATCCTCATGCGAGATGCACAACAACGCGCGGTCTACGGAGTGGCTACACACGGCGACTCATTGGCGGCCTTATACACAGACAGAATGTCCGGGCTGCGAAATCGCATCCACGAGCGGATCTGGGCGATGCGTGAAGACAGCGGGGCGTGGCGTGCATTCGCGCAGGAGATGCTCTGCCGAGAATGCAAGGGGGATGGTCGGGCGACCTGCTCCACATGTGATGGAAGAGGGTTCTTCATGGCGCGTGGAGAGGTTCCCAATCCGATACCGGCTGCGTCCTCATTCACCCCAGCGAAAGAGCCCACACACAAGAAGACAGCCGTTCTTTGGAAGCGATTGGTAGACCAATCTGGCAACCTCGACTAGAGCGTGACACTCCCACTTCCTCCTGCTTTGGTATTCGGCCACGTCGAAGCGATCCTCTCGCTGTTTGAGTCGCATGCTGCGAACGCGATTCTAGATGCAGACCCCACCATTACGCGCGCCCCGCTGGTCACTGAGGCGAGCGCTCTCAAGAACGAGTTGGGGTTTGACAGTTCATCACTGCCCAGAAGCGTGCATTTTATCGACATAGAACATGAGAGCGACGCCGTCGCGCGCCTTTCGGCGCTTCTCAGCAACGTAAATCGGATTCGTTCTACGGCTCGCAGCGCACTCGCGGACGACCTGACTTTTTGGTTCGAGTACACCACGTGCGGGATGACGTGTGCCGCCCAACTGTTTGACATCGATGACGTCCTCGCGGCCGGCCAGCATGCCAATCACGCAAACCTCAACGACGTCCCTCTCGACCGACCGCTATCGGACATCGCGGGGTGCACAAATCTCCGTCACCTTGCACTCTCGAGCCATCACGGCGCCTTGGGGTTGCCCTTTCCGGTAGACATGCGGGCCTGGCCTAAACTCGAAGCTGCACAACTCGGCGAAAACGGACTTGAAGCCCTACCTGCTGGGCTCACCACTCTTTCTGAGCTTCGCTATTTGGACCTCAGCGACAACAACCTCTACAAGCTCCGTGGCATCGAGAAGCTGCAGAAGCTCCGCATACTCGACCTTTCTGGTAACGACCTTGCGATTGGCGAGGCTCGACGGATTTCTAGCGCACTTCCAGATTGCATTGTGACTGTGTGAAGCTAGGGTCGAGGGTTCGGTGTAAGGTAGTGAGTGACGGCGCCTGGCGTAGGCTCGCGCAATCACGTCGAGGGGGGAGCATGAACGAGATGCGGGAGTTTCTGGAGCGGTGTCTTCAGCACGAATTCAGCGTGGAGAGGGCACGGCTTCAAAAGTCGAGTTCATACAAAGAGTTATGGGAGGCCAACCTCTCGCACTACCTCCTCGTCAACAATAACGGCCCGGCGTGGCTGGAAATATTCGGCGACATACAGCAAGATGACGTGGAAAAGTTGGCGCGAATTCAAGTGGTGCCCATTCACAAAGGAACACTACTCATCCATCCCGAATTTGGCACCACTGCCCGTTTTGCAGTCGGAATCATGGACCCACAGAACTCCATGGGCGGATACCATCGCCGCATCTACGTCGCACCAACTGACGACGGCCTGCGAATCGTCTCGCTAGACTCTTTTTGCGGCAGGTGTAAGTGCACAGGAATCCGGGACGGCGCAGCATGCCCGCGATGCGACGGCACCGGCTGGAAATACTACACGGGCTACAAACATCCCAAGCTGGGGGCGCCAACCAAGGTCGAGCGCTACTCGCCCCCCACCGACGAGCGGTACCTGCCCGCCCACGAGCGAGACGACTAGCTTGGCCAACCCAACAATCTGGGACGCCGCCCTGGACGGCAAGTCGGACCTTCTCGCTCAATTCCTCGACGGCGGCGCCAGCGTGGACGCTGATGAGGGGGACGGCTGGACGCCGCTACTCTGTGCTGCATCCGAAGGACAAGACGCCATCATCGCGCTGCTTCTTGAGCGAGGTGCCGACGTCACCAAGGTCACCGAGAACGGCCACACAGCCCTGCATCGCCTGGTCCAGTGCGCCGCATGGCGAAACGACAGAATGGCGCCCACAGGTGGCTTCAACGACGACCTGCACGGCCGATGCTTGAACGGTGTGTTGGCCCTACTCGAGGCCGGCGCCGATCCGAATCATCCCAAGCCCGAAACCGGCGAGACGCCCCTCCACGATGCCTCGAGCTACGGCCTGACCGACATCGTACTGGCGCTGGCGCTGAAGGGAGACGTCGAGCTGCGAGACACTGACAATCGCACGCCACTGATGATGGCGGCGGGTCGTGGACATCCGACCGCCGTGGATGCACTGGTTGAGGCGGGCGCGGACGTCAATGCCGAGTGGAAGCACGGCTTTCGTGCGATTCACTTCGCCGCCGAGCATGGCGAAGTGGACCCGGCGATTTCGCTAAAGCGCCACGGTGCCGACCTGACCGCCGCCATCTCGGAAGACTTCGAGGGCTACAAGGCCGGCGATACCGCGCTGGAGGTGGCTCGAAAGAAGAAACGGCGTGGCTTTGTGAAGTGGTTCACGGAGGCTACTGCCGGGTAAGCCGACGGCAGGTCACCTGAGGTAGCGTGCGATGAATGGTCGCCCGCTCCACCGCTTTCGCTGCAGCCCAGGTTCCGCCGAGCCAGCTACTTCAGCTCGCCCTCATCACCAAGGCCGAGAGCGACGAGCTCGTGGCCAACGGCGAAGCCGACGCCAAGAACAAAGACCAAGGTGAGTTTGAAACAGATATTGGCCCTGACCTGTGGCTGGCGCGAATCCAGGATAGCAGGCCATTCCCAGGATGATCATGAACGAGTTGAAAGAGTTCCTAGAAGGGAACCTTGCGAAAGAGCTGGCGCTCGAGACAGCCCGGCTACAGAAGAACGACGACCAGTACAAGGCTCTCTATGACGAGTGCCTTTCACATTACTTGCTGGTCAAAGAGAACGGGACTCCCTGGAAGCCCATCTACGGCGACGTGCGATCAAAACACACCAGAAAATTGAATCGCCTGCAAAGCATACCAATTCACAAGGGCTCCACGTTCGATCACCCAGAGTTTGGCCAGGTAGGTGCATTCGCCACGGGCGCGATGGATCCTAACTCATCCTCGGGCGGGTACTACAGGCGCTACACCGTCGCAAACACACCAGAGGGACCGCGAATCGTCTCTGTTGACGCATTCTGTCCTGGCTGTCTTTGCTCCGGCCAACAGTCCGGTGCGGCCTGCGCCGAATGCAACGGAACTGGATGGAAATATTACACCGGCTATGAGCACCCCGAGCTGGGCGCACCCACCGCAGTCGAGCGGTACACGCCGCCAACCGATGAGCGGTACCTCACTGCACATGAGCGAGACGACTAGTTGGCCGAGCCGACGATCTGGGACGCCGCCCTCGACGGCAAAGTGGACGCCCTGACCCAATTCCTCGACGACGGCATGAGTGTCGACGCAGACGAGGGGGACGGCTGGACGCCGCTACTCTGCGCGTCATCGGAAGGCCAGCACGCCATCATCGCGCTGCTTCTCGAGCGAGGTGCCGACATCACCAAGGTCACCGAGAACGGCCACACAGCCCTGCATCGCCTGGTCCAGTGCGCCGCATGGCGAAACGACAGAATGGCGCCCACAGGCGGCTTCAACGACGACCTGCACGGTCGGTGCTTGAAGGGTGTGTTGGCGCTGCTCGCAGCCGGTGCAGACCCGAATCAGCCCAAGCCCGAGACCGGCGAGACGCCACTCCACGATGCCTCGAGCTACGGCCTGACCGACATCGTGCTCGCGCTGGCGATGACGGGAGACGTGGAGCTGCGAGATGCCGACCACCGAACTCCCCTGATGATGGCTGCGGGTCGTGGACATCCGACCGCCATGGACGCACTGGTCGAGGCGGGCGCGGACGTCAATGCCGAGTGGAAGCACGGCTTTCGTGCGATTCACTTCGCCGCCGAGCATGGCGAAGTGGACCCGGCGATTTCGCTAAAGCGCCACGGTGCCGACCTGACCGCCGCCATCTCGGAAGACTTCGAGGGCTACAAGGCCGGCAACACCGCGCTGGAGGTAGCTCGGAAGAAGAAACGGCGTGGCTTTGTGAAGTGGTTCACGGAGGCTACTGCCGGGGGCTGAGCCGACGGCAGGTCACCTGAGGTAGCGTGCGGCGAATGGTCGCCCGCTCTCGACACCTGAAAGAAGCAGAACGAGGACACCATGGACCCGAAGGCGAACGACAACATCCTACGCGTGATGAGCTGCACGTACACGCTCGATTGCGTCGACGTGGACGGCAAAGTCGTCGGCGGTTGGTCGATGCCCGCCAAGGACATTGGGCCTGATGCGTGGCTTGGTCTTTCCGAATAGAAGTCGGTGATACCGTTGCCCTTCGCACTATTGACAGTCGGATTTTTTAATGAACGCCACTGATT
>CAYYHT010000585.1:0-5204 GCA_964471355.1 uncultured Enterobacteriaceae bacterium | reverse complement strand
AGTCCACCGCCCGAGACCTGGCCTACCGATTCGGCAACATCGCTGCCTTGCGCGCCGCATCTCATGAAGAACTCCTGGCGGTCAATGGCATCGGGCCCATCGTCGCCGAAAAGCTGGGCGCCTTCTTTGCCGACGACCGGCACTGTGTCGAGCTCGACGCGCTGCTGCAGCTCGGCGTGCAGTTCACGGCCGTCGAGGTCCCCGACACCAGCGGCGACGGCAACGAGCACATCGCCGGCAAGGTCTTTGTGATCACCGGCACGCTGCCAACCCTCAAGCGCTCGGACGCCAAGAAGCGAATCTTGGCGGCTGGCGGCAAGGTCACGGGCTCCGTCAGCAAGAAGACGGACTACCTGCTGTGCGGTGCTGACGCCGGCTCCAAGCTGACCAAGGCCGAGGCGCTAGAGGTACCGGTCATCGACGAGGCGACCATTCTCGAGTGGCTGGGCTGACGGCTCCCTGATCGGGCAAACCCTGCGTGCGGAGGTACGGAGGTGCGCAAGTGCTGCAGAGAGCTACTCACACTCGGCGCGTCCGGCACCTGCATCGACGTCGTCCAGGCAAAGCCGGGCAGAATCGGCAGAACAAGCTCGTTGGGACCGGACTGCCAGTACCTCGACCGAGGCCAGCAGGTGCCCGGGCCATCGACCGTCAACGTCACGGTGTCCGCCGTGATGTTGCTCTCGATGAGCCGACCCGAAGACGAGGTGTTGGTCAGCTCCGTGTCGATACGCGTACTGAAGGCGTTGAAGTAGTAGGGCCCGTCCCCTTCTGACACGTCGCCCGAGTAGCCCTTCGACAGGAACGAAGTCCATGTCGACAATGGAGATGACCACGGCCCCTGCGGACCAGTCGACGTCCAGTCCAGATTGGCTGGCGCCATCCTCCAAAATTTGCCTCGGCGGCAGATAGTTCTCGAAGTGCAGCTCTTCCCATGTCGTGCGCAGAGGGAACAGCGCGGAGACCGTTGTGCCGCCAGCCACCACAATGGTCGGCACGCGGCCGACAGTAGGTCGTCGCTGCGGGCGGTAAATGCGGCTTTTTTCGCCATCACTGCAACGAATCGAGAACACCTCCAGTAGAGCCGGCCGAATCCATAGACCGGAGTGTGAGATGTACCGATTGCTAAGTAGACATGTGTTTGTAGGGGGACGCCAATCCGAAACCGCTGGACCACGAACAGCGAACTATCTGCCGCTACTTCTTGTTCCGCTGTTGTTCATGGTCGTCGGCTGCGACACGGATGACACCGCAGACACGGGTGAACCGGCGGCCACAGGCTGCGATTTCTCCTCGATCGCCGGCACATGGACGGGCACAGTCTCATCAGGTGAAAGCCAGGTTCTGAACCTCGAGCCTCAAGCGGAGTTCGACGCATCCATCGGCACCAATGTCTTCTCAAATGACGCCGGTGAACCGGTGTGCTCGTTCGACGTGCAGTGCAAGCCTTCGGCCACCGAAGGAACATTTCTGGTCTTCAACGAACGAGTAGAAGCAGTGGGAGTGTGCCTCGAGGGCTGGTACACAATGGAGCTGACGGACGGTGCCTTGGCGGTGGGGATCCACCTCACTGAGGAGGGTGATCTTGGCACCCCCTACGAGCTAAGCAAAGAGTAGTAGAACCGCGTGCAGTGGGGTGAGACGTGCAGGTCCTGATGCTGAGTGTGTTGATGGCGTGTAGCGGTTCGACACAACCCACGGATGAAGCTGGGCCTCCGCTACCGGTGTCGGTCACTGAGGCGTTCGACATGAACCGGGTAAAGGCCGATGTGGACTTGCTGGCCCATGACGACATGGCTGGGCGGGCCCCCGGTTCGCTCCACTGAGCCCGCAGCGCAGGAGGCGAAAAGCACAAGACGCGTCCGCGAAGTTGGCACGCGCCTTGCTTGGGGACCATGTACCCCAGCATGTTTGGCGCAGTCGCACCGAATGATGCCCACGATCGACGACAGATCTGTCATCGATCGGCGAATTTGGGGCTTGCGCGAAGGAAAGACCGTGACACCACACAGAGCAACCCCATGACGATGTCCCCCCTCTGGCTCTCGGTTGCTCTGCTGGCGTGCAACGCCGACTACAACTTCAGCTCACCGGACGAGCGCCTATCGGCGATACCCATTCTCGTCGCCGACCCAGAGGACGTGGACTTCGGGCGCGCACCCATGGGCAGTGTCAACCCCGCACTCGTCGATGTGTCGAATGTCGGGACCGGGCTGCTGCACGTCCATGACGTGCGCGTCGAAGGCAGCGCAGCGTTCTCGTTGCCCGAGCCCGTCAGCCCGTTCTCTGTCGATCTGGGCCAGAGCGAGCCCATTCTCCTGCAGTTCACCCCGGCCGAGCCGGAGGCGCTCGCGTGGCTCGTTCTCGACACCGACGATCCCGCCCGCGAGCAGGTCCGCATCCCCCTGATCGGTGAGGCCGCACTGCCTATGCTGGTGATTGAGCCGGTCCCCCTGGACTTTGGACTCGTCCGCACGGGAACGACGGTCGGCTCGTCTTTCGAGCTCCACAATGTCGGGGACGCCCCCCTGATCGTGAACGGCATCGAGCTTCCCGCGGCCACACCGTTCGAGGTGCTCGATCCCGGACAGCTGCTCATTCCTCCCGGTCGTTCGATTCCCATCGCAGCGGCATACAGCCCTCAGACCGACAACGACGTGGCGGTCGTGTCCATCCACTCCAACGCGTTCGGCCAGCCGCTGAGCTCCCTTCCAATGACAGGCGAGCGGGGCCGAGTGGACCTCGAGGTGTACCCCACTCCCGAATACGTCGGGCAGTTCGCTGCGTGCTCCAGCTTCCATGGTCAGCTCGAGTTGCACAGCACCGGCAACATGGATGTCGTCGTGTACGGCTCGACGGCAGTTGACGTGGCCGCCCTGCCGATCACCATCCCGCCGGGGGACCTCAGCACGGTCGCCTACACCGGACTCACCTCGCACCAGGGCTTCTTCGAGGTCTCGGGGACCATGTTGAGCAACGACGACGACGGCCCTGAGCCGTTCACGATCGAGATCGACGTCGTCGATCCACTCGTCACACCGGACTTCATCGCCCTGACCGACCCCATCGAGCTCGTGCTGCCGGCGGGCGACCAGGCAACCGTGACCCTGACCGTCGAGTTCGAACCCAGCGAGGAGCCCGCTTCCGCAGACATCGCATTTGTGATCGACACCAGCGGTTCTATGGGCAGCACAGCCATCGCGGTCGCCGATCAGTTCGGGGACATTTCCGCAGAGCTCGACCTGCTGCATCCGGACCTCAGCTACGGCGTCGCATCCTATGAAGACTACGGCTACAGCCTTTACGGCGACCCCGGCTACGGAGATCGGCCGTTCCGCCTGATGACGCCCCAGACCACCGACATCTCTATTGTGCAGGCGGCCCTGGACTCATTGTTCGTCCGCTACGGCGGCGATGAACCCGAGTCCACATTTGAAGCGCTGCAACAAGCACTGACCGGCCACGGCTGGGACCAGAACTGCGACGGCGCGTACGACGCCACCCGCGACGTCCGACCGTCGATCGCGCATCCCGCAGATGCATTCGGAGGAGGCGTGGCAGGTTCGCCCATGACATTCGACGCGGGCACAGGCGGTGGCATGGGCTTTCGCGAAGGGGCCCTGCCCATCATCGTGTACGCCACCGACTCCCCGATTCGCGACCCATCGAGCGGCTACGGAGCCCCCCCAGGCTGTCCCGGAGCGGCCACGTTGGGCAGTGTGGCAACCGAAATCGCGGGCCTCGAGGCGATGGTCATTGGTGTCGCCGTAGAGGACGGCTACGGGGGCTCCCCCAATGCCCAAATGGCCGATCTGGCGACCGCCACCGGGATGGACCCCGCCTCGGTGCTGACCTGGAGTGGCAGCAGCGCGCAGCTGCGGGACCTGCTGGTCGATGCCATCGGCGCCGTCGTGCCCACCAGCCGCCGCCTCACGCTCGAAGACGACGATGCGATCGGCTGGATTTCAAACGTCTCGCCGTCCCGCTCCATCATCGCGGACACCGAAGTCAGCAGCCTGACCTTCGATGTGACGCTGGAGGGCATCGTCGACGCGCGGCCCTGCGAGCAACTCTTCGCATTGCAGCTGTGGGTCGAGGACCATGCCGGCGAGGTTCAGGTGCGACAGGACGTGATCATCCGGGTGCCCGGGACGCCTTGAAGTGCCGCCTGCAAGGCGTCCGACAGACTCGACGCGTCCAGGGCGCCGGATTTCGCTGGTTCGTCCAAAGCGCCGCGCTGTCGGCAGATACAAATGGATGGGTTCGGAACAATCTGGACGGATCGGTCGAAGGTGTTGCAGAGGGCGAACAAGCCGCCGTTGACACGCTGCTGGACGCTGTCTCAAAGGGACCCCGCGCCGGCCGGGTCGATTCGATGGAGACCGAGCAAAGCCAGCCAACAGGGGCACAAGGCTTCGAAATCCGGCGCTAGGCGCGGGACTTTCTCCGCACTCTTCCGGTAGGCTTGACTCAGTACACCCATCGCCGGCAAACTGCGATCCTCTCCCCAGGTAGCTTTTCAAGAGCACCTCGCCCCAGCCCTCCCCGGACTCACATCCATGCCCGTCAACCTCGCTGAACTGCACGACAAGAGCCCAGCCGATTTGCTTACCCAGGCCCAGGGCCTTGGCATCGACGACGCGGCTGAAATGCGGCACTCGGACTTGGTCTTTGCGGTGGTGCGCGTCCTGGGCAAGCGAGACAATCAGCAGTACGGACGCGGCGTACTCGAGGTGCACAGCGAGGGCTTCGGCTTCCTGCGCAGTCCGTCGGCCAACTACCTTCCTGGCACCGAGGACATCTACGTCTCCCAGAGTCAGATTCGACGGTTCCGCCTGCAGACCGGCGACACCGTGGTCGGCATCGTTCGCCCCCCAAAAGAAGGCGAGCGATACTTGGCCCTGCTTCGGGTCGAGAGCGTCAACGGAGACCCCCCGGGCGAAGAGCCCCCGTCCTTTGAGTCGCTGACGGCCATCTACCCCGACGAGCGCATCTCGCTCGAGCTGGACTCTGGACTGCGAGCCGTCGACATGGCCGCTCCCATCGGCCTTGGACAGCGCGGCATCTTGGTCGCCCCTCCCCGAACCGGACGGGGTGAGCTGCTGCGGCGCTTGGCTGCGGTCATGACCCAGGACGACGACCTCGAAGTCACGGTGCTGTTGCACGACGAACGTCCCGAAGAGATTAAGGAGTGGGCCTCGTCG
>CAYYHT010000584.1:0-5207 GCA_964471355.1 uncultured Enterobacteriaceae bacterium | reverse complement strand
TAGCGCCCTGGCCGAATAGGAATAGGAGGATCCTGACCCCTTTTGCAAGTAGGCTGGAGCTCGATGCTTCCACTCGTCCCACTGCTCGCTCTGCTGTCCTGCAACGGCGGGGGTGTCGGCACCACCACGGTGCTTACCCCTGGCCAAGGCGTCTTTGCTGAAGGCTGCCCCACCGCCGACCAGGCCGTCGCCCGACGCATCGCCATCCCGGCGAGCTTCGAGGGCGAGACGGCTGTGGGCGGCGAGGGCGACTACTTGATCGCCAACGACCATGCCGCGTTCATCATCACTGAGCCCGACCAGGACAGCACCTATTGGTACTACGGCGGTGTCGTCGTCGATGCGGTCCCCATGGCCAACTGCGAGCCTGGGGAAGATCGCCTTGATGAAGTGGCCTTGGTGCTCGGCCAGCTCGACTTGCTGAACTTCGAGCACAGCATTCTCAAGGGCTTCCGGGCCGAGCGGGTCGAGGTGATCAACGACGGTTCCGACCACAACGCCGCCATCCTGCGGGCCACAGGCACCGACGACACCCACTGGCTGGTCGAGTATGAGCTCATCGCCTCGGCCCTGAATGCCGGCGACCCCCGGGCGTTCTCGCCCGACTACGGCCTCGAGGTCACCGTCGACTACATCCTCGAGCCCGACTCGCCCGTGTTGCGCATCGACTACCAGATCCTCAACCCCACCGACGCCCAGCTGCGCCTGTTCACCGCCGCCTTGCTGTCCTTCGGAGGAACACTCGAGAAGTATGCCTACCCCAGCGCATCGCTCTCATTGGGCGGCCTGAACCTGGACGCGGGCTTGCCCTACATCGCCGCGACCGACGGCAAGGGAGCCTATGCCTGGTCGGTCGAGGGCGGCAGCCTGGCCACCATGCGCATCTCGGGCATCGACGTGGCGGTCGACATCGTGCACGCTGGTGCAGAGCCCTTTGATCTCGGTCCCGGACAAGGTGACATACGCACCAGCTTCCTGGCCGTGGGCAAGACCGACGGGGTCAGCGCCACACAATGGCTAGCGGACGCCAATCCCGAGCCCCTGCCTGACCTCATCCACGAACCAGAGCTCATCGAGGGCCGCGCCTGGGGCTACGCCTTCATCGAGGTGCACGCGCGCGCTCCGGGCGAAGCGTGGGGAACGATGGACGAGGCCCGCGCCGACGTCAACGGCGACTACACCTTTGAGATCGCAGCCTTTGATGGCTGGGACTACCGGTTGGTCGGTCGTTCAGTGGGCCGAGACAAGAGCGAGCCAGTGGACGTGGTCTTCGGCTCGCCCACAAACATCACGACCCCGCCCTCTGGCCAGCTCAACTTCGACGTGAGCGAGGGAAGCGACCGCTCTCCCGCCCGCATTCAGCTCGAACGCGACGATGGCTATAGCCAAGCCATCTGGGCCGTTGGACAAGGCACCGAACACGTCCCTCCCGGTACGTACGAATGGACTGCCAGCCGAGGCTACGAGTTCGCGGTCGTCACCGGAAGCGTCACCATTCCAGACGATGGCGAGGCGGACATTGCGGCCGACATGGTCCGCGTCATCGACACCACCGGCTACCTGTCGATCGACACCCACGTGCACTCCTCAGACAGCCCAGACAGCAGAGTTCCTCCAGGCGAACAGCTGCGGCACTCTGCCGCTCACGGCGTGGACATCATGCTGCGCACCGAGCACGAGCATATTGTCGACCGCTCGACCCTGCCTGCCGACGAGGGGCTCAGCGCTTGGATCACCACCCTGGGCGGCCAGGAAGTGACCGCCACCATGCCCGAGCACATGACCATGCTGCCCGTCGAGCCGGACGGGTCGGGCCGAGGCGGCTTTATCGAGTGGTATGGCATGGACATCGGCGAGCTGTGGACCGCCATGCACGGCCGCAGCAACGCGGGCATCAACATCTTCAACCACCCGGGCTACCTGGACTTGATTGGCTGGGACCGAGTGCTGGGCGAGCCCACACTTGACGACCCGACCTTGCTTGGACTCGCTCCCGACCGCGACATCTGGGCGTGGAACTTCGACGGCGTCGAGGTCATGAATGGGCACAGCTCGCCGTTCTTTGGGCGTGGAAACCATCGCTTCGACCAATGGCAGAGCTTCCTCAATGCCGGCCACAAGGTGATTCCCATCGGCTGCAGCGATGACCATGGCGGGGCAGAGCCCGGCTTTGCCCGGACCTATTTCAAGTCAGTCACCGACGTGCCCTCGGAGTTCGAGGCGGAAGACGTCGTCACTGCCATGAAGCAAGGGCAGGTCGTGGTCAGCAGCGGTGCCTTTGCCCGGGTCAGCATCGGCGACGCAGAGGTTGGGGACACGATCACCGACCTGGATGGCGGCGTGGAGCTGGACCTGCACATCGAGGCGATTCCAGAGATTGACGTCACCCATGCCGTCGTGTTCGTGAACTGCGACGAGGTGCTGTCCATCGCCGCGGACGACCCCGCTGCGGTCGTCAAGCTGGACGGCACGTGGTCGGTCCCCATTCCCAGTAGCGACGCCACAGTCACCGTCGCGGCCTTTGGCGACCAGCGCTACCCAGCTGGATTGCCCAACTTCAATCCCGAGGACGTGCCGCGCGTATTGACCGGAGCCATCTATGTGGATGGAGACGGCGACGGCGCCTTCAGCGGTGGCGGTGGTCGCGAGTGCGACTACGACCTGACCGCCCCATAGGACTCACTGTACGCGGATTTGTGCCTGGGCATTGCCGAAGGAAATCCAGTCGCCGACCGTGACCTGAAGCGCGTGATCGCCGACCGCTGTGGGTGCCGTCCACGTCACCGACGCGGTGTTGGCAACGCGGTCATGGGCCGAGACGACGCAGGAGCCTGAAGAGACGCTGCAGTCGATGTCCTCGTCTGCGATGCCGTCGGGCCACTGCACGCCGTATGTGATGTCGGCAGCGGGAGAGACCTCAAAGTGCGTTCCGAGCAGCCTTGGCCGATCAAGCTGCGCGATCACCAGCCCGGCGTTCCGGTCGTTGAGCACCAGCACGCCGTTGCGAACCTGCAGGTCGACAGCACCGTTGACGATGCTGTAGCCCGCGAGCACGGACATGTTCGCCGGATCGGCAACGTCGATCTCGAGCACTGGATCTACGCCCGCATACAAGTGCTCGCCCTCAATGACCATGGGGCCAAAGTCCCCAGAGATGGACAAGCGGCCCAGCTCGACCGGTGTGGCCGGCGTACTCACATCAAAGGCCACCAGCTCGGTGCCCCCTGCCAGGAACAAGGTGTCGGACGCCAACGCGGCTTCGTCGGCCGAGAATCCAATGGCGCTGACCAGCGCCAGCTCTACAGGCGTGTGTGGAGTCGAGATGTCGACCACCTGCAGGTCGTTGCCTTCGGCCGCATAGACAACCCCTGACCCCAGAGCGATGGCCCGAGCGGCACCCCCAAAGTCGCCGCCCAAACCACCCGCGGGCGCCACCGGATTGGTGGGATCGGCCACATCGAGCAGGCGCAGCCCATCAATTCTCAGCCGCACGGCTGCCAGGTCGCCATCAACCTGCACATCTGAAATTTCAGAACCCCAGCCTGCAAACGAACCGATGACGGCGGGTGCCGCAGGCGAGGCCGTTCCCGCCACCCAATCGGACACATCATAGATGTCCAGCGCGTGGACGGACGTGCCGTACAGGTAGTCTCCTGCGAGGTGCAGACCACCAATACGTGTGGCGCTTTCGCCGTCCGTCGGAACGAATGGAGCAGTGGGGTCACTGAAGTCGACGACCCTCAGGCCCTCGCCGTCCAAGCTCAGGAATGCGACATCACCGGCAACCTCGACGGCGAAGGTCCTGTCATCTCCCGACCGCAGACGCCCGAGCAGCGCAGGATCGCCTCGCTCGCTCACATTGATGGAGTAGAGGCGGGCCGTCCCCGCGACATTGATCGCGTAGACGTAGTCTCCACGCACGGCCAAGTCCACCGGCGACCCTTGCGTATGGTAGTTCGCCACCTCATAGGGAGCGGCGGGGGTCGCAGCGCCAGCGACGTACTCGCTGACGTCAATGACGGTCACATTGCCGGCACAACTCGCATAGATGTAGTCTCCAACAAGCTCCATACCCGCGACGGATGTCGCCGTATCCAGCTGATCTGCCACGATCTCTGTCGGGGCTGTTTCGTCGCTGATGTCGAGCACGCGCAGGGTGCCACGGCCGTCGAGGATGGCGGTGTCGTTCTCGTAGATGAAGGCGTAGTCCCCGGTCACCGCAATGTCGTACACCCCGGCGTCGGCCCATGAGCCCACGATGGTGGGAGCTGCGGGTGTCGCCACGTCGTTCACGAAGTCCGCCACATCGATGATGTACATGCCACCACCGATGATGTTGAAGCGCTCGGCCACATAGGCCCGCTCGCCCACGACGTGCACCTTGACGGCGAATTGGTTGGTGTCGACCAACCCCGCCTGAACCGGGGCGGCTGGAGTACCGACGTCGTTCACGTAGTCCCGCACATCGACGATCTCGACCCCGCCACCAAGGGTGCCTTCGGCCACGACGGCGTAGCCTCCGGCCATGGCCACGTCATAGGCCCGAGTGCGCGTCGCGAACGTCGCCACGATGGTCGGGGAGGCCGGGCTTGGTACCTCGGCGATGTAGTCCCGGATGTCGAGGATTGCGAGGCCGTCATTGAGGTCAGCGACAAACGCGAAGTTGCCCGCAATCGCAATGCCCATGCCTGCGCCCGGCGTATTCCGCGAGCCGACCAAGGTCGGCTGCTTGGGATCGGAGACGTCGTAGATCCGCAACCCGTTGTCGGAGTTCATGACGTACAGGTGCTTTCCGACCTGGGTGATCGAACGCCCGCCAGCCCCATTGAGTGTGTACTGGAACGGATTCAGCGAGCCATCGACTGCAGACCCGGCGTACGAGGTGACCGTGACGTCGATGGCGTCCACAGAAGACTCCGTGCCGTCTGAGACCGTCAGCTCGAAGCTGAAGGTGCCCGTCGGAGGCGCCTGAAAGGTCGGCGTGGCCGTATCGGCGCCAACCAAGGTCACGGGGTCCCCCGCGGTCTGAACCCACGAGTAGGTCAGCGTGTCGCCATTGGGGTCGCTGCTGCTGGTCCCATCAAGCAACACATCGGCACGCGAAAACACCGTCTGATCCGCGCCGGCGGCAGCCACTGGCTCGGTCAACGGCGGGTCGGTGTCCGTGTCCGTGTCCGTGTCCGTGTCCGTGTCCGTGTCCGTGTCCG
>CAYYHT010000583.1:0-5211 GCA_964471355.1 uncultured Enterobacteriaceae bacterium | reverse complement strand
TTGGGGTCGGTCTGGTGGGTCAGTGCCGGAACCAGGAACGTCCGGCTGATCTCGTAGACGGTCGCGTTGTCATTGGTGAACACGATGACCCGACCGTCCCGGTGCTGGCGCAGGATGTCCTCGAGCCGACGCAGCTTCGCCGGGGCTCCTTGCAACAGCCTGCGGGACTCGCGCCAGGCCAGCAGGGCCCGTCGACCTCGATTGCTTCGCACCGCCGCACGCAGGAAGTTGTTCCACCCGCCGCGCCCTCCCAGTCGGATCTGCTCATCGTCGATGAACTGACGGAAGGTGCCTCGCGCCTCGTCGTAGGCCAAACGGTCGGTGTCGGACAGATGCACCTGAATGCGCTCGGTGGTGTACTCGGCCAAAAACTCGCCAGCAAGCTCGGTAATTTCCTTTCGATAGCAGACCGGCCCCACCAGATGGTCCACCACCTGGTGGCCCCCGTCGGGACGCTCCAGAGTCGCTGTCAGCCCAAGTCGAAAGGGCGCAATCGAACAGGTTGCTGCGGCGCTATACGACGGTCCGGGCAGATGATGCACCTCGTCGAACACGACCAGGCCAAATCGGTTTCCGTACCGCTCCACATGGATCCAGGCCGAGTCATAGGTGGACACGGTGATGTCGTGGACTTCGTGCAGCCCGCCGCCAAGCACGCCCACAGGCTCTCCAAACGCGCGCCTGAGGTGGTCGTACCATTGCCCAACAAGGTCGATGGTCGGTGCGATCACCAGGGTCGCTCGATCGGCATCGCGAATGCACAGCTCGGCCACGAAGCTCTTGCCAGCGCCCGTCGGCAGCACCACGGTGCCTCGTCGACCCGCACCACGCCACGCGTCGACGGCCTCTTGCTGGTAGTCCCGAGGGGTGCGGTCACTCTGGTAGCCGCGGTCGAGCGGCGCGTAGTCCCGCGCCAAGTCCTCGTAGGGAATGCGCCGCTTGTGCAGATCGAGCACCACCGAGTGGTAGCGGTCCGCCGGGGCCCGCGGCAGTCCCGTGCGGTGGTCGTGCACAAAGCCTTCCGGAATCTCGTCAGCTGGAAAACGCTCCAGCACCAATGTTCCGCGATCGAAGCGCACAATTCGCGGCTTGTCCTCTGACATTTAGGTCTGGTCCCTGCGGTCACCAGCCGAGTACCAAACCGCGGCGATGGTGGCGAAGCCCACGAAGAGGGACGCCGCCTGTACGAACCAGAGGTACTGCGGAAGCACCAGGATGGCGACTGCACCCGCGGCATAGACCGCGGCAGCGTAGCCCATCTGTGGACGCACCATGAAGGCGAGTTGGACCGTGGCGAGCACCGAGACGAGCGCACACAGCGCGAGTGCCAGCACCACATCGGCACCGGCGAACCAGCAGATGGCCATGACCCCGAGCAATCCACCGGCCGCGAGGTTCGCGATGGCAATCTGATTGCGGGTCGACCGATTGTGCTTGCCCCAGGAGCGCCACACACGACTGAGCAGGTACGCCGCGTACAAGCTGGTCACGACCACCGGTGCTGTGTACCCGCTTCGCCACTCGGTCATCATCTCGGCCACGCCGACGCCAACCGAGCCCACAGACATCAAGACGCCACTCGCGAACGCGCCATAGGCACGGGTGGTGGCACCGCGGGTGGCATTTGCGTCGGCCACCAATGCGACCACTTCGGTCTTGCGGTCCACCAGCCGACGACGAAGGTCGACGATCTGGGCCACAAGTTCTTCTGGCGGCGCGCTCAGCAACTCGAGCCACGCTTCAGCCGAGTTGGGCTGTTCGGCGTGCAGCTCATGGCGAACCATGCGGTCGCCAAGGGCATCGAGGCCAATGCGCGCCAGGTGATTTCCAGGCCAGGCCTTGAGCGCCTGTTCAAAGCCGAAGCGAGCCCCGGCACTCAGTCGGGCGATCTCGACCTGGTCGGGTTCGGCCGCCTCGAGCAGCCTGACGAGCTGGGCATCTCGCTGGGCGCCCTCTGTGGACAGCTGCTCGGACGCTCGATGCTCGCTGTAGGCCACCACTGCGCGGCGCAGCGCGTCGACCGACGAGAACCGGTTGGCCGGGTCATGGTGAGTGGCGGCGATGACGATGGCGCCGAGCTCTGGTGAGATGTCATCTGGATAGACTGGTGGATCGCTCTGGTAGGCCGCCTCGAGCACTTCGGTCACCGAGCCGCCGTCATGCAGCGGCTCTCTGACGAGGATCTCATGCAGCACTGCTCCCAACAGGTACACGTCGCTGCGCAGCCCAATGAGGGTGGCATCGGCGCGAGCCATCTCGGGAGCCATGTAGCTGGGGGTTCCCTCGACGCCTCGGATCTCGGACGCAGGGGGGAGCGGACCGACTTGCTCGGTGCCCAAGCCCACCGCGATGCCCCAATCCAACACATAGACCTCGCCAAACCGACCCAACATCACGTTGTCGGGCTTGATGTCGCGATGCAGCACACCGCGGTCGTGGGCATAGTGGATGGCTTGGCAGACAGTCTCAAAGACGTCGAGGTGAAATGAGATCGGGTCGGTGCCTTCGAGCAAGTCGACATGCAGGTGCGGCCGGTGGATGACATGACTCCACGGCACCCCTTCGATGTGCTTCATCACAAAGGCGAGGCTCTTGTCGGCGTTCTGGCCCAAGGCGTACACGGGCACAATGTTGGGGTGCTCGAGGCGACCGGTGACCCAAGCCTCGCGGTATAGCTGCGCCCGCGCCCGATCGGAGCTGCGCTTGTTCTTGACGCTCTTGACCGCCACCTCGCGGTCCAGGGACCTCTGCGTCGCGCTGCGAATGACGCCCATGCCGCCGGCACCGATGATGCCGTGAATCTCGAGCGCAGAGCCATCGAGCACGGCGTCCAACCCCGGAAGCAGCTTGCCCAGTGTCGCGTCGGACATGGGCAGCATCATCAGCGTGCCCTTGTCGTCCACCGCCATGGTCGACAGGCTGATGCCTTTCTTCTCAAGGTACGCGTCGTAGCTTTCCAGGACCGGCTCCGTCACCGCAAGCATTCTCGCACGACGATACACTGCAGCCATGCGCCGTCGTGCCGCCGTCTGGATCTTGCCGCTCAGTCTCACCTTTGTGCTGGGAACCGGTACGGTCAAGAGCCAGCGCGACCGCCTGCCTCCCGCTGCTGAATGCCCCGATGACATCGAGGGGACGTGGGCCTCACACGACCACAATCCACAGGCCCAGTACTGGGTTCAGCACACCCTCTTCATTGAACGAGGCGAACAACCCAACTCCCTCGTCGGCCGCGCCACCGCCCGCACATGGAAGGGAGGATCAGAACTGGTGCAGCCACCGCCATGCACAGGCCGTCGGCACTACGCGGTCAGCTATGACGGCAAAGGCAGCCTCGTCGGCGATGAGTTTCGCTTTGCGGGCTACGGCGGCTGGACCCTCGAGCGGCAGTTCTGCGGGCGAAACCAGAACAGCTACAACATCGACAGCTTTGTCGGGACCCTCAACACCGAGATCGATGAGCTGCAGGTGGTCAACAACGACGGGGGCTCGGCAGTCAATCGCCCCACCGTGTTCCGGCGCGTGCAGTGCGGAACCGCGGCCATGCCCTTCACCCCCATTCAACCGCTGCCACAGCCTCCCCAGACCACAACCGGCTGGAGTTGCGCCAGTTGGTAGTCCACTGCGTGCTGGTGTGGCTCCTTTCGTGGACTGCGGTGGCCGACGACCGCGCCGAGTTCGAGCGCTGGCTTGCCCGCGAGCAGCTTCCCGAACAACTGACCGAGATCACCGAGCGAGGGGGCTACCGGTACCAGGCCCAGCTCTTCCGAGACATCGCCGCCGCAATCGCCGAGCGGCCTGGCCGTGTCGAGGTCGAAAAGTTCGGCAGAAGCCACACCAGCCGATCGATGTGGGCCTTCCACGTCACCGATCCCGCTGGGCCACCGGCAAAGCGAAAGGTGCTGATCTTTGGCGGCATCCACGCCATGGAGTGGATTGCGGCCGAGGCCGCCACCGAGACCCTGATCGATCTGATCTACAACCCCCAGCCCGGGGTGATGGTCACGGTGATTCCACTGCTCAACCCCGACGGCCGCGCCAAGGTCGAGCTCGATCTCGAGCGCGGAGAGAACACCTGGCGGCGCGGCAATCGCCAGAACGTCGACCTGAACCGCGACTTCGCTGTCAATCGGGAACCAAAGGCGATCTGGCGTCACCTGCCCATCGCCAAGAACTTCTACCACCCCACGCCAGGCCCGCTGTCCCAGCCCGAGTCCAAAGCACTCGACGCGCTCGCTGACCGGGAACGCTACGACCGCGCGGCCTCACTGCACGCCTATGGGGGCTTCTTTTTCTATCCATGGGCCGGTCGATTTGGTCCCATTCCCACCGAGGACCGGCGCGAGTTTCTGCGCCTGGGTGGTCTGATGGAACAAGCCCAAGGCCGCCATGCCTACCGAACTCGCCAGCTCGGCCGCTATCTGTTCTTCTTCCGAGCCCAGGGCGCCGAGCTCGACCACCTGTACGGCAAGTTCGGGACAAAGGCATTTCTCGTCGAACTGACCCGAACTGGAATTCCGCTGACCAAGCCATGGCAGTGGGGACGCCTCTTTCAACGCTACAACCCGCATGACCGCGAGCGGCATGTCTTTCAGGCAACAAGTGCCATGCGCGCGCTGATCAGCGCGGACTAGAGCCAGCGCCGTTGCCGGGCATCGGAGTCCCAAAGCGCTGAGGCAGTTGCGGTGCGATCAGCGCTCCGTCAAACTGGGCACTCAGCGACTGTGAGAGCCAGATGACACCCAGACATATGATCGTCCTAATCGCACTCTGCAGTGCCTGCCGAGAACCACTAGACACGGCCATCGACGACATCGACGCCGATGGCTTCAATCTGAACTTCGACTGCAATGACGACGATGCAGCGGTCAATCCCGACGCCGTCGAGATCTGCGATGGCATCGACAACAACTGCGCCGGAGGAATCGACGAGGAAGACGGCAACGCGAGCTTCACTTGGTACGCCGACACCGACTCTGACGGGTTTGGCGATGCTGACTCGACCATCAACGGCTGCACTTCGCCCGATGGCTTCGTCGAGAACAACACCGACTGCGACGACAGCGACCCCGCCTTTCACCCTGGTGCCGCCGAAGCCGACTGCACCGACCCAACCGACTTCAACTGCGACGGCACGTCCGGCTACGCAGACGCGGACGCAGATGGCTTTCCGGCATGCGAGGACTGCAACGACGCCGATGAATTGGTGTT
>CAYYHT010000582.1:0-5217 GCA_964471355.1 uncultured Enterobacteriaceae bacterium | reverse complement strand
CGTCAGCAACAGTGTGCTCGTCAAGGTGAACCAGATCGGCACCCTGACCGAGACCCTGCAGGCGGTCGACCTGGCTCACCGGACCAGCTGGTCCACAGTCATGTCGCACCGCAGCGGCGAGACCGAAGACACCACCATTGCTGACCTGGCGGTGGCCTGCCGCACCGGTCAGATCAAGACCGGCGCCCCGTGCCGCAGCGACCGCGTGGCCAAGTACAACCAGCTGCTTCGCATCGAAGAAGAGCTCGGCGATGCCGCGACCTACGCAGGTCGCTCGATTCTCAAGTAGTAAGACCTGTTCGGTGCTCTAGGACAGAGGCAGATAGGCGCCGGCCACAATGCCGGGGCCCTGTTCTCCGCGGATCATCTCCCACAGCGTGCTGATGGTGTTGTCCTTGTCCTCGTCGGCGAGCAGCTCGTACATGTAGTGGAAGGGGAAGAGCACGAAGCTGCGGTCCCAGGCCACCAGCCCAATGCTCTCGAAGCCGCTGGCATAGGTCAGATGCACCCACTCAAAGCGCGAGTTGTCCACAATCGCCTGGCCGAGCAAAGCGCCAGCCAGAAAGCCCGTCTCGTCCAGGTCGCTGGGTGCCGAGCGCTTGTCGTCGCGGATGGAGTCGACCAGGTCGCGAAGCGCCAAGACGACGGCATCTGCGTCCGCATCTTTCGGTGTCGAACGAAGGACAAGCTCTTGGGCGGTCGCCAACTCATCGACAATCTCTTGCCTTTCATCGTCGGTGAGCTCGCGTTCGGTCGGTTTGTCACTCATGGCGTGTCCTCGAAGGGCTCCCACTTGGTCGGCTCTAGCAGCAGCATGTCGTCAGTGAAGAAGTAGTCGGACTGGGTACCGAAGATGTTCTCGGCCTGGTAGGGCACCTTGTCTAGCGTTGCCCGGTCAATCCAACCCGTGATCGTGACCATCTCGTAGCTGACCAGATCCTCGGGCTCGACGTCGTAGCGCACCATCACTCGAACCGCGCGGCTCTTGGCATCGTAGGGCGCGTAAAAGGGGAACAGCCAGTAGGACTTGTCCTCGCGGAAGGCTCCTCCGGGAACCTCCTGGCGAACGGTCGCGGTGTAGTGCGCCATGCCCTTGACTCGAACCATGCCTGGTCCGTCCAGCTGATCGAGTTGGTCCCAGGTGACCTCAAGCGGAGGAGCATCGAGGTCGGGACCTGGGCCATTGGAGGCGTACCAAGCGCCCATCCCGATGGCGAACACAAGGGCAAAGGGCACGACAAATGCGGCGACGCGTTTCACGACTGACTCCTGGATCGGTACTAGGCGTTTAGGACCGACCCTCGCAACCTCGGTTCTGGTTACGCTGTCCTCTTTACGGAGACCTGATGTCTACCCCCAACGCACTTGAGTGGTTTGGCCAGTTCGGTATCGACGCTGACGTGGCCCGCCGGGTGCTTTCCGCGGCCACCGTGCACGGCGGCGATCACGCCGACCTCTACTTCGAACACAGCCAGTCCACCTCGGTGGCCCTGTCCGACCGCAAGGTCAATCGGGCCCACACCAGCATCGACCTTGGCGTTGGCATTCGCGTCGTCGTCGGCGATCAGGTTGGCTACGCATACACCGAAGACCTGTCGATCGAGAGCATGCTGCGCGTCGCAGCCATTGCGGCCGAGATCGCGCGAGGCGGCAAGACGGTCGCCCCGGTGGCATCCAACCCCTCCAAGCTGCCCGATTTCTATCCGGTGGATCGTTTCTGGAACGACGTCGACCTGTCCGAGCGCATACCGCTGATTCGCAAGTGGGAGGGCTGGGCTTTCGACACCGACAAGCGCATCCAACGCGTCCAGGTCTCGCTCGCCGACACCGACAAGCACGTGCTCATCTTTGGCAGCAACGGCGTGATGGTCGCCGACTACCGGCCCATGACCCGCGCGTTCGTGTCCTGCACCGCCGCCGACGGAGACAAATACGAGTCGGGCTCGTACAACGTCGCCGCCAGAAACGACCTGACGTACTACAACGAGGCCCGGCAGCGCCGCCTTGTCGACAATGCCGTCAACCGAGCGACCCGCGCCCTGAGCGCCGGCACGCCCCCCGCCGGAGAGATGGAGGTCGTGCTCGCAGCCGGCTCTTCTGGAATCCTCCTGCACGAGGCCATCGGCCACGGCATGGAGGCCGACTTCAACCGCAAGGGCATCAGCGTCTTCGCCGACCGCATGGGCAAGCGCATCGCCCCCAAGGGCGTCACCATCGTCGACGACGGCACCGTTCCAGGCAGCCGCGGCGCCATCAACGTGGACGACGAGGGCGGACACACGCAAAGGACCGTGTTGGTCGAGGACGGCGTGCTCAACAGCTACCTGTACGACGGAATCTCGGCCAAGCACTACGGCGTCGAGAGCACGGGTTCGGGCCGCCGCGAGTCGTTCCGGCATCCAGTGCTTCCCCGCATGCGCGCGACCTACATGGAGTCAGGGGCTCACGACCCACAAGAGATCATCAAGAGCGTGAAGAGCGGCATCTACTGCGAGACCTTCGCCAACGGCCAAGTCCAGATCGGCGCGGGCGACTTCGCCTTCTATGTCAGGCACGGCTACGTCATCGAAGACGGAAAGCTCACCGAGCCCGTCAAGGACGTCAACTTGGTTGGCAACGGCCCCAAGGTGCTCGAGACCATCACCATGGTCGGCAATGACATGGTCATCGATGAGGGCGGCTGGACCTGCGGAAAGGACGGCCAGAGCGTGCCCGTCAGCCAGGGAATGCCGACGGTCAAGGTGGCCAAACTCAGCGTCGGCGGAGGTGCACGTTGAGCGACCTGCACACCCTGGCCGAAGACGTCATGAAGCGCACCCTGGCACTCGGGGCTGATGAAGTCGGTGTCGGCGTGAGCGAGGGTTCACACACCACGCTGCAGCGACGCGGTGGCAAGGTCGAGACCGCCACCGAAGCCAGCACCCGCGGCTTGGTCGTGTCGATCATGGCCAACGGCAAGTGGTCCAGCCACAGCACTGGCGACCTCCGACGCGATGCACTCGACGCCTTCCTCAAGCGCGGAATCGCCGCCACAGGCTACCTCGAGGAAGACCCCAATCGCTTGCAGGCCGACCCCAAGCTCTGTGGCCGAGGCTCAACCGCCGAAGAACTCGATCAGCTCGACCCCGCCTGGAACTCGCGAACTGCCGGCGATCGCGCTGGCCATGCGCTCTCCCTCGAAAAGGCCGTCGACGAGTTGGCGGACGACAACGTCATCTCGAGCGCCACGTACTCCGCCGACGGCTGGGCTCGCAGTGTGCGCGTGATGTCGAACGGCTTCTCAGGCGAGCACGAAGGTGCCTGGTTCTCGGCGGGCGGCGAGATGACGCTGCGTGATGGCGAGAAGCGCCCCGAGGCCTACGCCTACTACGGCTCACGGTACCTCGACGACCTGCCCTCCCCCACCGAGATCGCCGCAGAGATCGTCCGACGCGCCAAAGAACGCGTCGACTCTGGCAGCATCGAGAGTGGCTCGTACCCGATGATTCTAGCCAACCGTGCCACAGGGCGCATTCTAGGAGTATTGGGCGGACCACTCGCTGGCGGCTCCATCTTCCAAAAACGCTCCTGCTTGGCTGACAAGCTCGGCGAGAGCATCGGCTCCACTGCCCTCACACTGGTCGACGACCCGACGCTGCCTCGTGGTCTGTCGAGTCGCCCCTGGGACGGAGACGCCCTGCGCGCCAAGCCACGCACCATCATCGACAAGGGCGTGCTCAAGCAGCACTACATCGGCGTGTACTACGGCCGAAAGCTCGAGCGTGAGCCGACCACCGGCGGACGCAGCAACTGGGTCCTTCCGACCGGCGACAAGACCTGGAAACAGCTCGCGGCCCAATACCCAAAGGCCATCCTCGTCAACGGCTTCCTCGGTGGCAACAGCAACGGGACCACCGGCGACTTCAGCTTCGGCATTCGCGGTGTTTTGCTCGAAAACGGAGAGCCGACCAGCTCACTGTCCGAGATGAACGTCAGCGGAAACATCCTCGAGATCTTCCACAAGCTCGTCGCCACAGCGAACGACCCATGGAAGTACAGCTCGGTGCGCAGCCCCACGCTCGTGTTCGAGGACGTGCAGTTCAGCGGCCGCTAGCAGGTTGAGCTAGGCCAGGTCAGTCCGACAGCAACTCGGACTTGCCAATGCTGGTGACCATCTCTTTGTGCAGGATCATGGGGTAGCCATAGTGCACGGCCGCCGCTTCGAACCACCCATTGCGCCACTGCCATTCCTTGACCGATGCCCGGTAGTCCGAGATGGTCATGGAGTAGTCCACCAAGCGGTTCACCAGCCAGTCCAGCGGAATCTCGACGCCCATGGCCATGCGGCCAACGACACGAAACTCGTCGACGAGTGCGATGAGCTCGGCCCGATGCTCGGTGCACACCGTGCCCACATCGCAGTCATAGAGCTCGCAGAGCACGCCGAAAGAGCTGTTCCAGATGAGCTTCTCAAGCTCTCGATTGCTGAACCGGGCCCAGTTCACTTCCTCGGCCGGAAGCTTCATCAGTCCGAACCACCGAGAGAGGATGTGCGCGTGAGGTCCGCAGAACGGGCTGGTCGGGCCCGGCTCGATGGGCCCGCCACGGGTCTTGACCGCGAAATACAGCAGGCCTCGGGTGCACTGATGCAGGTATTCGCCGCGGAGCCATTCTCGAATGCCCCCATTTTGAATGAAGACCAAGTCGGGACGACGCAGCTTTGGCACTTTTTTGAGCACTTCGTCGAGGTCGTCATTGCGCACCGTGAGCAGAATCGGGTCGCCGGGAGCGCCGTCGAGCGCCTGCCAACCTGAATCCCTCGACACGAGGTCACAATCGATATCTACCTCGTCGGAGCGCTGCTTGAGCGCAGTGCCGACTCGACCCGCCCCAACAACAATCACTGGACGCTCCCCGCAGCTGGAGGGTTACCCTACTGCATGGGCCTGCCGGCTTCCACCGCCCGTGTGCTCCGGCACCACGGCATCGAGATCAAAGAGGACGCGCTCCTCGCCAAACGGACGTGGTGGCGTGTGGGTGGACCTGCAGATGGGTTCGCCATCATCCACACCATCGAACAACTCGCCACCGTGCAGCGCTTGTGCGACGAGGCGAATGTGCCCGTATTTGTGCTTGGAAACGGGTCCAACTTGCTCATTTCCGACCGCGGCATCCGGGGCCTTGTCGTGCGACTTGGCGGGGAACTCGCCGCTGTCTCCGTCTCCAATGACGAAAAAA
>CAYYHT010000581.1:0-5224 GCA_964471355.1 uncultured Enterobacteriaceae bacterium | reverse complement strand
TGCAGGGGCGTTCACTGCTGGTGGTCAAGACCGAGACCCCAGTGACGGGCTTTCACTTTGGTCATCCGCTGGCCCTCACGCGCAGTGACCCCGACTGGGTGGCGTTGTACACGGCCATGATTGCGTTCGGCGCCCATCGACAGAGCTACGGCCGCTTGTTCAAGACCCTGCGAACCGACCGCGGTCTGAACTACGGCGACTATGCCTACATCGAGCCTTATGTGCAGCGAGGCTGGACCAGCAGTCAGGAGCAGGGCACCGTGCGCGGCCAGCCGTACTTCTACGTGTGGATTCGACCTACATCCAGCGAGAACGGCGCCTTTGCTCTCAAGCTGGCCATCGAGGAGCTGGAGACGCTGGTGGCCGATGGGCTGACCCAGCAAGAGTTCGATGACACCGTGCGCAGCCTGACCCTGGGCCTGCCCATGGCGGCTCGAGATCCTGGACGAAGGTTGGCCTACGCGCTCGAGGCCAAGGCCGCGGGAACGCCCGACCTTCAGACCTCTCTGGTCGAGTCCCTCGAGGGGCTGACGCTCGAGGCCGTGAACACGGCACTGCAGCGGCATTTGACCCCAGACAACCTGCGCATTGTGGCCGTCTCGGGAGACGGTGAGGCATTGAAAGGACAATTGATCGAATCAGAGCCCACTCCGATCGTCTACGCTGATGTCGTTCCCGGCGAGGAACAGGCGGCGCGTGATGCACAGATTGCGGCCGACCTTTTGGACATCCCGTCCGACCGCGCCCGGGTCGTCTCCGCCGAGGGGATCTTTCGATGAAACGCCTAGTACTTGCAACCCTTCCCCTCTTGCTGCTCTCGACGGGTTGCGACGAGCTCGAGCCCTTCCTGCCGACGGTGCAGTTCGAGTCCATGCAGCTGCGTGACCTGAGCTTCAAAGATGCCAGCGTGGACTTCGTGTTCAACGTCGACAACCCCAATCCGGTGGACATCGGCTTGGCGTCGTTCTCGTACGATTTGGGCCTCGAGCAGATCAACCTGTTCAGCGGCGACGATCCCGATGGCTTTGTGCTGGGCGCCGAAGACGGCTCCGAGCTGCGCTTGCCCGTCACCCTCAACTTTGTCGACACCTGGGACGCGGTTCAAGCGACCCGCGGCGAAGATTACGTGGCCTTCGATATCGCCGGTGACTTCGGCTTCGATACGCCCATTGGGCTCGTCGAGCTGCCCTATGACGAGGGCGGCGAGTTCCCGGCCCTGCGAACCCCCAAGTTCAACCTCGGCAAGCTGCGGGTCAAGAACGTCAATCTGCTGACTCAGAAGGCGACGGTCGAGCTCGACGTGGGCGTCGACAATGAGCACGCCAGCAACCTGTTCTTCGACAACCTGAACTACAACATGAAGCTGGGCGGAAAGGACGTCGGTAACGGCATTATCGACGCGTTTGACGTCGAGGGTGCGGTCACAAAAGACCTCGTGATTCCCTTCGAGATCGACCTGCTCTCTGCTGGCACGACCATCGGCGACGCGATCATCAACAAGAAGCCGCTGGCGGCTGGGCTTGATGTGGACATGGACGTCGATGTGCCCTTCCTGGCCAATCCGCTGGCGCTGACCATCAACGAGACCGGCGACATCACCGTCGAATAGACGCAGGGCGACTAGTCTTGCCCCCACCATGGGCCGGCAGCGAGGTTCTCGCTGACGTACTGCAGCTGGTACTCGGGGTCGGCGAGGTGGGCTGCTGCGGCCTGGGTGAGGTTGGTGTAGGCGATCGATGGATTGCCTGACTCAAAACGGGCGACCGCTGCGGCGTGGGCCAGACCCCGCGTGCCCTCTGCCATGCGAAAGGTCGTCCAGCGCTTGCGGTCGGACATGAGCCAGTCGTCGTCGTCGTTGTGAGGCACCCCGAGTGCGTGCAGCACCTCGTGGGCGATGGTGGTCGCCTCGGCAGCTTGGTCCCAGCCACGCCGGTGACCTGGCACCGTCGCTTGGTCGGCGACAACGATGGCGTTGCCAGGCAGGTAGGCCCGACCGACGTCCTCGAGGTCTCCGTGCCACGTCGTGGCGAGCTTGGACTGCTGGGTAAAGCCCACGTAGATGGCGCCGTTGGTGGGGTCAGCCACTGGAGCGAACGCGTCGAGCAATACGTCGAGGTCTTGGGAGTCGTCGGGACTGTTCCACTCGGCCGCGCCGACAGGCTTGAGTGCAATGCCTGCCCGGCGCAGCAGTGCACTGGCTCGTTCGATGCGCAGCTCGGCGACAAACCGCCAGCGGTCGCCGTAGAACTCGCGGTACTCCTCGTCTGCGGCGACGATGATGGGAACCTCGACGAGTGGGTGGTCGAAGTCGTGGGCTGGCGGGGTGATGGGCCCAATGGCCAGGTCCATGGTCTCTTGCAAGGCGACCTGCGGCAGGTTCACGATGGCTTCGCCAGTGTCGTCGGTGCGCGGCTGAAACAGGGCCATGGTGCCCCAGGTGACCCAGCTGCGCACGAGCTGTGCTTCTCCTTCGACCACGGAAAATTCGCGGACGTCGATGATGGGTGACCACCCAAACAGGTGCCTTCCGTCCACCACTTGGCGTTTGGCCTCCCAGCCCACATCCACTTCGTAGAGCGTGGTCAGGGCGTGCTGTCCGGTCAGGTCTGTCGGAGAGTTCTCGTCGCGATCCAACAGCAGCGTGTCGTGACCATGGCGATCCCACATGGCATGCCAAAGCACCGATTGTGCGGCTTCACAAGGCATGGCGCGATCTTGGCACCACGTCGAGACGGCGACGGTCTCGGCAGAGGCGAAGGATGTGAGCAGAGCGAGGAGTATTGTCATGGTGGATCCTCCAGATCCACGGGGCCAGATGGATAAATTGCCCGAGCGTCGCCATTCGACCACTCCCAGGCGGCGAGGTTCCCGCCGTAGTGATCGGAGATGCCGGTGTCGATGACCTGCAGAGCACCACCACATCGGCTCTCGATCTTGCCGTTGCGACGGGTGGTGTGACCGACGACCATGCGCTTTGCACCGAGCTTGTCGAGGGATTCGGCGAGGAGCGCACAAGCGGCGGGCTCGGGGTCCTGGACAAAGCCGCGGTACCAGAGTGGGCCAGCGTTTCCAATGACGGCTGCATCGCCGCCCCGGAGTGCGGCATGCCACGCATCGTTGATGCCGTCGACGCCCATGGACGCGAAGGTTGGGTGGACTCCGCCATGGGTGAAGATGGCGTCTCCGACCTTGGCGACGATGTCCTGCTTGGCCAGGCGGCTGCCATAGGGACCATCGACGTCAAACGCCTGTGCGCGGGCATCTGCACCACCGAAGGACGTGTAGTCGCCCGGATGGACGTAGCGGTTGTCGCCCTGCATGTTCATGACTTCGTGGTTGCCCAGCAGCGGCACCACCCGGCCACCGGCATTCTTGGCCTCGGCTTTGAGGCGTTGAAGCAAGTCCAGGATGGCCTTGCTGTCGGGTCCTCTGTCGGTCACGTCCCCCGTTTGCACCAGCGTCGTTGAGCCGGCCGCCCACTTGCCTGAATCATCGACAATGCCGGCCAAACGCAGAGTTGCAAGGGCATTGTCAAGATCGCCGTGCAGGTCGCCGATGGCCACAATTCGATCTGGGGTCGCCGCCGCCGACCGGTGGGTCGCGCACGCAACGCCGCAGATCGCGAGTGCGATGAGCATGCTCGAAATGCGGGCTCTAAGCATCATGCCGCCGGAGTGTTGGACGTTGGGGGTGAAGTGCGACACCCTGCACCCCTGAACAGGGCTGGCGCGCAATTGGCCGCACTAGCTCGCCTTGGGGAGACGATCCATGAGTTCGGACCTACGAGATCTGATTGCGGTGCTCGATGCAGCCACCAAGCTGGGTGCGGCTGGGGCCGAGATTCTGGCCGAGAACGCGGAGGGATTCTCCGCGGAGGTTCATCGGGCTCGAGTCATTCGAAACGTGCCGGTGACGCGCCATCGCGTGACGGTGCGGGTGTGGCGGCAAGATGGCCAGCTCGGCGAAGTCTCCACCACCACCGCCGGGGACGCGGCCGAACAGGCCAGCACCCTGGTCGAAGCCGCGATGTCGAGTGCCAAGAAGGGAGCCAAAGACGCCTACGCCGGCCCAGTCGACCGGCTTGCGGGTTCCGCCCGTGGCATGGGCCTCGAGGACCGGCGGTACGAGGGCCTGACCCCCGAGGACAAGCTGGACGTCATCTTGGACGCAGAACGGGGAGCTCGTGGCGTTGACGCCAACGTGCTGACCGACGCTTTTCGCTACGAAGACTGGCGTACTTCCCGCCAGCTGGTCAACACCAAGGGCGCCAAGGCTGAAGAAGTCAGCACGGCATACAGCTGCAGTGGTGGCGTGCGCGTCGGGTCGAGCTCCGATGAGCTGAAGATCTCCGGCGGCATCCGCGGACGGAACTTCTCGGCGGTGTCGTCGCTGCCCTACGGCATTCAGATGGCTCGGCGAGCCATGGCGCTGCTGGGGGACCAGGTGTCCCTTGCAGGCTCGGTCCGGGTTCTGCTGCCCCCGCGCGTGGTGGCCGAACTGTTCATGCACTTCGCCACGTTCTTCAGCGAGCGAACGCTGTCCGCCGACGGCAACTTCCTCATGAATGCCAAGATCGACGATCGGCTCCACCTGCTCGATGACGGCACCATGCCCGGAGCCCTTCGCTCCACAGCCTTTGATGATCGCGGCGTCATGCCGGTGCCACTGACGCTGATTCGCGAAGGCGAGGTGCACGGCCGCTTCTTGGACCCCAGCACTGCGCGTCGCCTCGAGACCCGACCGACAGGTCATTGCCAAGGCGCCGACCTAGTACCGCGCAATCTCGTCATGCGGCCGGGCAGGCGGTCCATGAATGCACTGCTGTCCGACCTGAACGAGCGCGTGTTGGTCGTTGACCACTTCGACAGCCTCGATGGGCTGAACATGGCCACAGGCAGTTTCAAGGCGATGGCCTATGGCATGGTCAAGACCGGCACGACTGAGCAGGGACCTGTGCGTCGCTTGCCCATCCGTGGCGAGCTCACAACGGTTCTGAACAGCTTGGTCGAGGTGGCATCGGACACCGACCGTCACGGCCACATCGACGCTCCCGGCATGATCCTGGATGGCTTCGAGGTCGGATAGCGAGGGAATTCTATGGGCCGCATCGCCACAGTCATCTACGCCGCAGGATTGGCCATCGCCGTAGTGGCCGTGGGACCACGACCGATCGACGCATGGGGCATCGTCAAGGTGTCTGTCCTGTGCACCTTTGCGTCCGGGA
>CAYYHT010000580.1:0-5226 GCA_964471355.1 uncultured Enterobacteriaceae bacterium | reverse complement strand
CTGCTGGGCGGCATCTCGGACGCAGGCATGAAGCGCCGAGCCTCACAGCTGCTGGCCGCCGAGCCGGACGCCGTCGCCGACGCGACCCAGGGGTTGCTGGGGGCCGAGCGCAAGCTGTCCGACGATGACCTGGATGGCCCGGCTGGGCAGCAGCGCAGTGAAGACGAGCAGGCCCAGTTCGACAAGGAACGCCAAGCAAAGCTGGTCGAGCTGTCCCAGACCGCGGCGACGATTGGCCGTGGACTGGCGGAAGCGGTGCAGGGCGAGGATGCGGCGGGGGCGAAGGCGTTGGCTGACGAGTATAAGGAACACACGCTTGCTCTGGAACGCGCTGGCTTCCTCGCGGCCGACGAACTCCTCGACGTCGTCCCCGTGCTCGAGGCTGCCTACGCACCGGTCGGCGGCGACCTGCGCCACGGCGTCGCCAAGCTGGAGAACGCGGACAGGGTATTCGCACTGCTCGGCATGCACTCGGCAGGGGCGGCGCTGCGCGAAGAGGGGGACGAGCGCTCCGATGAGGTGCTCGCGGCTGAGTACCGACTCGGGCATCACCTGCAAGACATGTTTGCGACGGTCGCGACTGCCGACGACAACGGCGCCTTGGAAGCTGTGGAAGACACCCTCACTGCCGCCACCCAACACGCGGCCGCCCTCGACAGCACGGACGCCCCCGCCCCCGCCGACCTCATTGCCAGCACCTACCGCGAGCTGTTCGGCATCGACCCCGCCGCTCATGTCGCCCGCAGCAACCTGTCCGACGCCACCAAGGCCGCCCTCGCCTACGAGCTGGGCAGCTCCGCCGCACTCGCCACCCCGGCCCAGGAATTGGGGCCCGCCCTCGTGCACCCGGACTTCTTCCTTATCGAAGGTGAGCTCGTCCAGGGCATGAATGCCGACCCAGCCAGAGACACCGCGGACCCCGACAAGATCGGCTGGATGACCCAGGTACACGTGGCCCAGCTGCAGTCCTGGCTGAACACCGGCGAGCAAGACGGCGGCTGGTTCGATAGCATCGAGCCACAGCGAGTACAGCGTCACATCTCGGCCCTGCGCATCGCCGGTGACTGGGACCGGGTGGCGGCGGCGTTCGAGGCGGCCGAAGGTGCTGCAGTCGCGTTCTTCCTGCACCGCGCCGAGGCCCGTGGCGAGCTCGACGACACCTGGGCCGACGCCATCATGCGTACCGTCGATGCGGACGACATGACCCCGCTGGCGCAGGACATGCGGGCCCACGCCGACGCGGGAGATTGGAACGCCCTGCTCATCGGGACCGAAGCCGCTTCCAAAGAGGACCGACAGACGGTGCTGGATGATGGTGCCACGATGGTCTATGTGCGAGACAAAGCGTCTGTGGACGTGGTGTGGGAAGCCATCCACAAATCCCTGAATGGGTGCTTGGATGTCGCCAGTCTGCTGAACAACGACTCCGCACTCACAGACTGGATGGAGTGGGTGGGAGCGATCTTCGGCACGGACGAGGGCGAGCATGATTTTGACGAGGCCGGCATCTTGGGAGCGCGTCGCGAGGGCATGGACGACGCCGACGCCACCCTCGACAGCGCACGAGCTGCGGTCGATCTCGACGCCGACGCCCGCCTCGATCGCACCCAGGGGCGCGGCGACAACCGCCTCGTCTCGGAGTCCATCCTTGTGACAGGCAACGAGACCACAGGCCCACTACAGACCCGGACCGGTACCGAGCAAGCTGCGACAGGTCGCGACAGCGTCTGGATCCGAAGCAACCTGCGCGATGCCATCTTGGCGATGAACGACGAAGAGCGCGCAGCCAAGTCCACGGACCCCGCGTTCCTTGAGCAGCTCTACCAGCTCGAGAAGGACGATCCACAGGCAGGAGCAGAGCTGTTCGACCTGCTGTTCTCAGGCAAGGATGGAGCCGATGCTGCACAGATCCACAGCACCGGCGAGGGCGTCGACCATCGCTGGTTCGCCCAGCCGTGGGAGGCCATCGATGCGCTCACCGCCATGAGCGACGCCGAACGAGTGGATATCGCCCTGTCCGAGAGCGAGTACACGCGCTGGCGGACGTCGGTCGAGAGCGACGCCAAAGCGCTGGGCCTGTTCGAGCGCCTGCTCGACACCGCGCTGGCCCAAGCAGGCTCGGGCTGGGAGGCGGAACAGGACGCGGACACAGCACCCGACCCCGACGCCGGCTGGCGAGAGGACCCCGCCGCCGTGGGAGCATTCGAGGCTTTCGTGGCCCTGCACACGACCACCATCCTCAGCGCACTGCAGAGCATCTCGGACGGTGAACAACCGCTGATCGAGGCCGCAGTCGCTGCGGGAAAGGCGGCACGCGACATCAACAATCCCGACGCACAAGGCGAGCCGACGACCCACAGTGGCTTCCCGATCGGCGACGCGATGACCGCCATCTGGCTGGCGGTGGGCGTTCCGGTCGAGCAGACCGTGGGCCAGATGGGCTCCCGCAGCGCACGGTTTGGCCAGCAGAGTCGCGAGGCTGCACTCGAAGAGCACGGCGACCAAGCCACCGACAGCTTCGCCTTCGAACAGACGACCAGCATCACCGACGGATTTGTGCGTTCGGCGCTGTACGACTGGGCTAGCGGCGTGCCGGAGATCAATGGACGGGATGGCGCGTTGGCGCTGTTCCGGACCGCCGGAAGTGCCGAAGATCTCGGCGCCATGACCCTGGCCATCACCGCGATGTCCCCCGATGCATTCGCGCGCAACCTGGTGTCGATCACCCGACCGGGCCTGAACGGCGAGCGCCCTCTTAGCGAGCTGTACACGGCCTTCGCCACAGCGGACGCGACCCTGGGTGCCGCAGAAGCGGACGGTGCAGATGAGGCCACCCTGCAGGGGCACCGAGATGCCGCGGCAACAGCCCAGGAGGCGCTCGCGCAGCACCCGGTCGATGTGGCCAAGGACGGCGGTCTGACGACAGCAGATGCCACCACCAGCTCCTTCAACGCGCTGGGTGACTTGTCCGACGCCACCCAAGATGCCGTCGTCGCGGCGATCCGCGACCGCATCCACACGCTGGAGGCCGCTACGGTCGGCGCAGTCGTGGGGCTCGCCGACCCCGCTCATGTCGATGTCATCTGGGACGCAACTCGCTCCGTCGACCTGCGAGCGCGCTCGGCCCGACAGGATGTCGACCGGTCACTCAACGGCGGAATCGGCGTGGGTGCATTCACAGATGCCGACGAGCAGACCAGCATGCGCATGGACTCGCTGGCGCGCTCCTATGAGACGGTCATCTCGGATGGGGAAGTCGATGAGGAGGAGGCGGCACGCATCGAGCAGCTCGAGGGCGAGCTTGGCGCCAGTCTCGATGAGTACGTGGCTGCCAAGAAGAAGGTGGCGGACCTGGCCTCGACCTGCGCCGGCATGGCGATTGGTGGCCTGGTGACCGCGTTGACGGCCGGTGCAGCCGGTCCGGTGGCAGTCGCCTTGTTGACAGAAGGTGCAGCCGGTCCGTTGGCAGTCGCCTTGTTGACCACCGCCGCGACAGGCTTGGCCGATGTCACCATCCACGAGCAGCTGCTCGCCGACGACTACGACGGCAGCGAGAAGATGAACCAGCTGTGCGTCGAGCTGCTCAAGACGGCGGTCACCGGTCACCTGGGCGAGCTGTGGAAGCACAGCAAGGGTGCCATGTACCAGGGCATGGTCGGCTCCGGCATGGGACGGCAGCTGATCGGCGCCAAGACCGCCTTCGACGAGACCGCCGAGGCCATGCTGGGCCCGCTCGGCGTCAAGCTCGGAGCCGCCGGTGTCAACACGGCGGTGGGCGACGTGGGGGACGTCGCGTTCAAGATGCTGGACCCCAACGTGTACCAAGACGGCTTCATGGAGGCGATGAGCGACCGGCTGGGCGAGCTCGAGGCGGCCATCGAGGGCATGCCCGAGAGCGTGACGACCGCCATCCTCGAGGAGTTCGCCAGCGATCTCGGCGAGCGGGCGGCGGGTGTGGCCCAGGGCGAGGCGCCTGACCAGCTCTCTGCGGATGCGATGGGCGCGGTGGACGCACCGGATCCAGTGCAGCAGCCGAAGGAATACCGGGAGTACCTGCTCGACGCGCTGTCAACGCTGCCGCGGGAGTCCGTCGCCAAGATGGTGGAGACGGGGGTCTCGGGGCTTGTGGAGCAGGGCGGCAAGGAGGCCGGCGAGTACCTGATGACGGGTGACGATTCGGTCGATCTGGACGCCTTCGAAGGGGTCTTCGGTTCTGCAGCAATGGCCGGAGCGACCCATGCCGGCACGGGTGCGGTTGGTGCTCTTGGCGCGGCGAAGAAGTCACAGAAGTCGGCGACCGCTGACTACGAACGGTCACAGGCACTGGACGCTGCGGGCAACCTGGGCCTGACCGACCAGGAACGGGGACATTACGACCAGTGGGCCGCAGGCAAGTCCTTCTCGCCGCCGGACGTCGAGGGCATGAAGCCATCCGACAAGGAGGCCGCCATGCGTGAGCACTTCGAGATGGAGGTTCAGGCGTTCCGCACCGAGCTGCTGGACCCGCTCGAGGGGCAGATCACCCGGCACAACGACACGTGGGGCAGTGAGCTGTCCGAAGAGCAGAAGGTGGCGTACTCCGAGTGGGTCCTGGCGCGTCCGTCCGAGTCGAGCAAGCGCGTCGAGGTGACTCCGAGCGAGTTCACCGAGCGACTCGAGTCGGCCAAGGAGCAGATCACGCGCAGCAAGCAGTCCGTGGGATACGCGATGCTTAGCGCGAACCAGCGCGCGTGGTTCGATCATGCGGCCAGCAACCCTGGCGAGCTTGCGGACCTGACCTCGAGCGACGCCTCGCTGGGGGCATCGGTCGAGACGGGGGACGATGCGAAGGAATTCGGGACCAAGCTCGAGGCGCTTCAGAGCAAGATGGCCGGCCAACACCTCGACGCTTTGATGACCCAGGTCGATGACCCGGACACCATCGCGTTCGCCACCGAGCATCGAGATGCCATCGTCGAGCGCATCGAACTCTCGCCTGTTGATGAAGCGCACAACCGCCAGCTGGTCAGCCAATCCTTGAGCCAGCAACGGGCGGCATCGGACGATGCACAACTCAAGACGCGACTGCAGCTACACTGACTGTGTAGGCCTTCGCGTTCGTGCCGTGCTCACGCTCTCCAATACCAGCACGGCTACGGAGCGCGAACGTAGAGCTCGTGGGTGCGGTCTTCGTGGGTCGGGCCGAAGCCAGTCGATCCGGCGCCATCGTACGCGACCCCAGCATGG
>CAYYHT010000579.1:0-5231 GCA_964471355.1 uncultured Enterobacteriaceae bacterium | reverse complement strand
TCGCCAAGGGATCCGGTGAGGGTCATGTTGCCCTTGCCCTTCATCTTGGTGGCTCCGATGCCCGGGATGTCGCCGCCCGTGGAAGTCCAGGCCAGACCCGTTGCTACGCCGGGAACCGCGGTCCGCTCGGCGATTTCCTTCCAGTAGTGGATGGGACCGCGAATCTCTTCGACGAGCTTGGCGTCGATCTTGATGGGGCGGGCAATCGATTCGTCACTGGCGATCTGCATGGCGACGTTGCGACAGACCGCCGCAAGCTCGCGCTTGAGAGAGCGCACACCGGCTTCGCGGGTGTAGTTCTCGATGATCTTCTCAAGGGCGTCATCTTGGATGTCGATGTCGGCTTCTTTGAGGCCGTGGTCTTCGAGGTTCTCGGGGATCAAGTACCGGCGCGCAATCTGGACCTTCTCGCGGTGGGTGTAGCCGGCGATTCGGATGGTCTCCATGCGGTCGCGCAGCGGACCCGGGATTGTGTCCGGAACGTTGGCAGTCGCGATGAACAGCACCTTGGAGAGGTCGAAGGGCACATCGAGGTAGTGGTCGGTGAAGCTGTCGTTCTGCTCGGGGTCGAGCACTTCGAGCAGCGCCGAGCTGGGGTCTCCGCGGTAGTCCGCGCCCAGCTTGTCGATCTCGTCGAGCACGAAGACGGGGTTGTTGGTGCCCGCGCGCTTGAGTCCCTTGATGACCTTGCCCGGCATCGAGCCGATGTAGGTCCGGCGGTGACCGCGGATCTCGGCTTCGTCACGAACACCACCAAGAGCGATGCGGTGAAGCTCGCGGCCCAGTGCACGCGCGACCGACTTGGCCAGCGAGGTCTTGCCGACGCCGGGCGGCCCGATGAGGCACAGAATGGGTCCCTTCATGTCCTGCTTGAGCTTGAGTACGGCCAAGTACTCGAGGATGCGTTTCTTGACCTTTTCAAGGCCGAAGTGGTCCTCGTCGAGGATGTCCGAGGCGCGCTGCACATCGAGGTGATCGTCGCTGCTCTTGCTCCAGGGAAGCTCGGCCAGCCAATCGATGTAGGTTCGCGCGACGGTGTACTCGGCGGCGCCGGGGCTCATGCGAGCCATGCGCTTGAGTTCTTTGAAGGCGGCCTTTTCGACTTCTTTGGGCATCTTGGCGCGCTTGATTCCGCGCTTGAGGTCTTCGAATTCCTCTTGACGCTCGTCGACCTCGCCCAGCTCTTTTTGAATCGCCTTGAGCTGCTCGCGCAGGAAGTACTCCCGCTGAGCCTTGTCCATCTCGCCCTTGACCTCGGTCTGGATCTTGTTGGACAGCTCGAGGACTTGGATTTCCTTGTTGAGCAGGGCAATCACTTTGTCCATGCGCTCGCGAGTGTCGTAGGTCTCGAGCAAGTCCTGCTTTTCGTCGGGCGGGATATTCAGATTGCTGGAGACGATGTCAGCCAGAACACCCGGCTCGTCGATGGAGCGAACCAGAAAACTGGCCTCGGCTGGAATCTGCGGCGACAGATCGATGATCTTTTGCGCCAGCTCGCGCATGGTGTCCATCAGGTTGTCGATTTCGGAGTTTCGGCTCTCGTCCGGCTTGAACGTCTCGACCGTGGCGCGCAGGTAGTCGCCCTTGGTGTCCCAGCTCTGAATCTTGACTCGTGCAAGGCCCTGAATGATGACGTTGAGCTTGTTGCCAGGCACCTTTACCGACTTGAGGATCTTGACGACGGTGCCCACTTGGTAGAGTTCTTCGCTGTCGGGGTTCTCGGTCTTGGGGTCACGCTGCGCGAAGATTCCCAGAAGTTTCTCGCCACTCGCGAGGGCTTCCTCGACGGCCTTGACCGACTTGGTGCGACCCACGTTGATCGGAAATGCCAGCACGGGGAAGATGACGGTGTTGCGGATGGCCAGCACCGGCACATCGAGGACCTCGGGGAGGTCGGAGCTATCGGTGTCGGCGGGATTTTCGAATGCCATGGAATGACCCTCTAGACGTCGTGGACTGAGCACACTTACACATCTCGGATTTGGAACAAAGTGCTGGAGCGGAATTCGCCTACGATGGCCGCCCGAACTTGTGCCAAGCCACCCACGCGACGATGACAATCGCCAGTGCGACAGCCGTCAGTTCGCGCGGACCGACTTCCAACGTCTAGCCCGCCTGCCGCTTGCGCACGGCGCGCTCGAGGCGCAGCACCAAGCCCACATCGCCCTCGACCTTGAGACGCCCATCCATAAAACCGACGCGACTCGACAAGTCTCCTGCGATCAACGCCCGAAAATCGTCGACATCACATGTCAAACGGCAGTCGTAATGGCTGACTTGTTCAGCCCGAATTGCGACCCGGGGACCGAAGCGTCGAACGGCCCACACGCCGCCGCCATCGCCCACTAGATCAAAGATCACGACCACGTCTTCGGGCAGGCTGTCGACCAATAGGTGCCCGAGACCGGCTTCTGCTTCGTTGAAGAAATCCGCGAGTGGCTGCATGGTGTGGTCGCGTCCCCCTCTCCGGCAAAATAACCCGTACCGCAGTACCGATGTCCATTCACCTGCCGCAACCCGTATTCGTGCTCTCCGATGGCACCGGCGACACCGCCGAGAAGGTTGTGCGCGCGGCGTTCCGGCAGTTTCGCGGACATGTGATCTATGTGCGCACCTTCCCGCTGATCAACAGCTCCGAAAAGCTGAGCAGCATGTTTCGTCGGGCCCAGAGGCAGAGCGCCCTGGTGGTCACCACTCTGGTTCAGCCCGAGATGCGCGCGGCGAGCGACCGCCTTTCCCGTGAACTCGGGGTCCGTCACATTGACCTTTTGGGCCACCTGATCGTCGAGCTCGAGGGCTTTTTGGACCAAAAGGCGATCGAAGTACCTGGCCTGATGCACCTTGCGGACGAGACGTACTTTCGCCGCATCGAAGCGGTCGAGTTCACCATCAAATGCGACGACGGCAAAGAGCCCCGCATGCTGATGGAAGCCGACCTCATCTTGGTCGGCGTGTCGCGCACCAGCAAGACACCCCTGTCGACCTTCCTGGCGCACAAAGGCTACAAGGTGGCCAATGTGCCGCTTGTCCTCGACAAGCCGCCACCCGACCAATTGTTCGAGGTCGATCAGAAGCGGGTCTTCGCGCTGACCATCCAGCCGGGGAACCTGCACAGCATTCGGCAGTCCAGGCTCAAGCACATGCGCATGAACCGAATGACCAACTACGGCGACATCGACTACATCCTCGCTGAGCTCGAGTTTGCCGACGAATTGTTCGCAGCCAATCCAGAATGGCCCGTGCTCAACGTCACCAACAAGGCCGTCGAAGAGAGCGCCGCCACCATCTTGGCCATCCTCTTCGACCGGGGCGAGCTGCCGACTCCCGCCGGCGAGAGCGGCCAACTATGAGCTGGGCCCCACCACTTTGATCGGCACCTACCTAGACAAGTACGAGGTGCTGCAAAAGATCGGCGAAGGCGGCATGGCCACGGTGTATCGGGGACGGCACGGCACCCTGGACCGTGAGGTGGCCATCAAGGTGCTGCATCCACACCTGTCGAGCTCACAGCGCAACCGCAAGCGCTTTGCCCGCGAGGCGCGGACTATCGAGCAACTGCGGCACGACAACATTCTCGAGATCTTCGACTACTCCGGCAGCGACGCCAGCGACTGCTACATCATCACCGAGTTCGTCAAAGGCGAGACGCTGACGGCCCTGCTCAATCGCGCGGGTCCCCTGCCCTCCGAGGTGTGCTCACTGATCGGCGCAAACCTGAGCCGTGCCCTCGCCTATGCCCATCACAGCTCGGTACTGCACCGCGACCTCAAGCCCGACAACGTGATGGTGCGCGACGACGGGACCGTCAAGCTGATGGACTTCGGCATCGCGCGCTTCCTCGACGAGTCGCACGTCACCATGACCGGTGCCCTAGTGGGCTCCCCGGCATTCATGAGCCCCGAACAGGCACGCGAGGGCAACTTGGATGCCCGCAGCGACCTGTTCTCACTCGGCACGTTGCTGTTCTATTTGGTGTCCGGACACTTGCCCTTCGCGGGCAGCAACCCGAGCCTGATTCTCAAGAACATCATCGAAGGCAATCGCCCCGCGGTTTCCGAGCTGGTCCCCACCATGTCGGCATCGCTCTCAGATGTGATCGAGAGGCTGCTTCAGCCCGACCGCGAAGAACGCTTCAACAGTGCCGCCGAAGTCATCACCGCGCTTGAAGCAAGCCTCGCCGAGACCAATGTCGATCCACGGGCTCCACATTGGTCGCTCACGGCATTTGTCGTCGATCCCGAGGCATACAGCCGCCGACTCGAGGAACACCTCTCGACAGAGCTCCTAGAGCGAGGAAAGGCCTACCTAGCCGACGGCGAGCACCTGCTTGCGCTGCGGCTATTCAACCGCCTGCTCTGCATCGACGAGGACCAAAGTGAAGTGCTGGCCCTGGTGCAGGGGCTTCACGAAGAGGCCGCCGAACCCGAGCGGAGCCGCCCAATTTTGGGGGCCGGGCTTTTGCTGGCGGTCGCCGCAGCAGCGGCACTGCTGTGGGCAGTCGGTTCGCTCGGTCCACCGCAGGTCGAGGTCGTGGATGTGCCTGGACCCACAGACCAGCCCGAGGCTCCGATCGAGATGCCGCTGCAGTCCCCCGTGGACGAGCCCGAAACGTCGCTTCCAACCGAGCCCTCGCCCGCTGTGTTTGAGCCCATCCGCGCTGTTCCTCCGCCGGTCCGAGGGCGCCCCGCCTTGATTCGCCCCCTCAAGCCCGAGCCTGTTGCGGAGCCGACGACCGACCAAGGGACCGATGTCGACGCGGCCCCGGCGAACCTTCCCGCGCTGCTTGAGCTGCGCGTGCGCCCTCCGTTTTGGGCCGACATCTATGAAGGCGGGCGCGTGCTGGGGTCCACTCGTGATCGAGAGCCCATTGAGCTCGCTCCCGGGCCACATGTAGTGATCCTCAAGAGCACCCTGATGCAGGACAAGGAAATGCTCCTGCAGCTCGAAGCCGGCCAGCACTTTGTTCGCAAGGACATCGTGCTGCAGCCCAAGCCCGTCTTGGTGCGCATCGATGCGGACTTCGAAGACAGCTGCACGGTCAACCGCGACGGCGAACAGCTTGGCACCTTGGCCGACCTGTCGCACCGGGTGTCGCTGCCGACACCAGACCACGAACACATGCTGGTCATCCAATGCGGCGAGCGAATCTATACCCGCACTTTCGCCAACCTGATCCATCCGGTGGTGGAGTTCAAGAAGGGCGGGTAGTGTCACGGGCACCGTGATCTCGA
>CAYYHT010000578.1:0-5237 GCA_964471355.1 uncultured Enterobacteriaceae bacterium | reverse complement strand
TCAAGTGACTGACTTCGGCTGCGCCGAGCTTGCCGAGAGTTTGGCGCGCCTTTGCGGAGAGCGCCCCGAGATAGCGTCGCTGTCCCTCGCGGTGCAGCACGTCTAGGGCGAGGGTGGTCTTGCCAGAGCCCGATGGGCCGGTCAGGGCAATCCACTCGCCGAGGGGGAGCTCGACATCGAGCTGCCTGAGGTTGTGAGCGCTGGCCCCGCGCACGATGAGCTGTGCCATGGGGGCCTCTATTCCCTACCTGGTGCCTAGCTTCGGGCCCATGCCAGGGACAGCTCATTGAGGAGCGCAGACTCCTTGCGAACGCGGTTGCCATCGGCCTGTGCGAGGTCGTGAAGCAAGGTGTGGATGAGCTCGCGCGCGTCTTCTTTCACGACGTTCTTGGCTGCATAGGCGTCGATTTCGGAGCGTTCTTCGAAGATGCCTCGGGTCTTGCCCATTCCGTCAATGAGACCGCTGGTGTCCATCTCGTCCTGCAGCGCAAGCAGCTCGATGGCCTCTTTTCGCGACACATCGCCGTCGGCGTCGATCATGTAAGCAAGCAGGCCCACGAGGGCGGTTCGCTCGGGTCCGTTGAGGTCGGTGGCGTTCATGCGTTGCTCCATTGCGGGCCTTGTCTGGCCGGAAGGTCGGCTATCCCGTCTGGCCTTCAGCGCACCAGGACAATCGGGGGCGGGTCGTCGACCAAGGCCATCAGGAAATCATCGGCAATGTCGATGTCCATGTGCAGATCGTACTTGGTGGCGAGCTTGAGGTCGTTGTGCGCTCCGACAAATCCATAGAATTCGTTGGAGCCGGAGTTGCTGCTCTTCATCTCGATGGTGTTGTTCGAGATCATCGTTCCGTACAGTGCCGCATTGGAGCCGATCTCGATGTCGTTGGTGGCCATCACGGTGAATTTCTTGGTGTCCGTCGTGGAGGTGCCATTCAATGTCGGCTGGCCGCCGACCTTCACCACAAGGTTCGCATCGGGTTGGCTCCTCCTATTGATGGGCGCCGTACGTCATACGTTTGGACCCACGTCGAAGTGACGTGGTTTTCGCCCGCGCGCAAGGGAAAGCACGCTATTGGAGAGACAATCAGGAGTCGGGAATGAGCGATCAGGAAGTCATCGAGCGAGTGTGGCCCGCGCCCATCGAGCTCATCTGGAAACTATGGACCACCAAAGAAGAGCTCGAGTCCTGGTGGGGGCCTGGCGGATTCAGCGTCGCAATCGAAGACTATGAACTGCGTCCCGATGGAGCGTTCAACTACACGATGAGTGCCAGCAGCCCCGAGATGTTGGCGGCGATGCAGAGCCGCGGTCGCCCGACGTCGCACTCGGTCAAGGCCACATTCAGCGCTGTCGATGCGCCCAATACCCTGGCTTGGTCTGCGCCCTTCGGCCCCGAGACACTGAGCACTTCTGTCTCGTTTTTGCAGCAGTCCAATGCGGTCAAGATCGTGCTGACCCTGACGTCGACCAAAGAGGGCAGCCTCGGTGGTCCGGCGAGCGGCTGGCGCAGTTCTCTGGACAGCTTTGAGAAGCACCTAAAGAACGCGCTCTACTCGATGTGACTTCGATGTCGTGATCTCGCTGCCAGCGGCTGGGGGCAGAACGGCGAGTTTCAGGCGAACCAGCCTTGCAGGCGGGTGCAGCAACTTGGCACGGGTCATGCGATCTACCTGTGTGTCAAGCGGTACTTAGTTCGTCCGTGCCCCAACCCAACCGCTTGGCATCTTTAGGGGGCGGCTCAGGGAATTCGCCCTGAGTCGTCCCCTTGAACCTTTCCTTGGCTAGTGAGCCGCGTACCAGGACTGCACAGCCGGGTGGGCCTTGACCGCGTCATGGTGCGCAATCAGCTTGCCGAATGCGTCGAACACCGTGCCTTCGATGTGGTCCATGCCGCCGCGGCGGTAGAACGCGACCATGACGAACACCTTGAGGTCGGCGACGCTGATGGTGTCGCCGCCAAAGAATGGGCCGTCGCCAATTTGCTTCTCGATTGCGGCTGCCCAGCGCTGCAGGTAGCCGCTAGCGAGCTCTTCGCGCAGCGCTTTCTTTTTGTCTGGGTCCTTTTCACTGCCCGACGGGGCGCCTTTCCACCGCAGCTCCTCGACGGCCAGCAGGATGCCCTCGTGGCGAGCAGCCTCGAATGCGTCAGTGGGCAGCAGGCCGTGATTTCTGCCGATGTATCCCAGAATGGCGTTGGACTGCGACAGCGTGCCCAGGCCAGGAATCTCGAGTGTGGGCAGGCCACCGTATGCCGTGGTGGGCTTGAGCTCGGCCCACTGCTTGCCCGCGATGCGGTTGTCGGTGAACGGGACGCCAGCAATGTGGAGCGCCAGCCGACAGTCCTCGCCGCGCCCTCCGTTGAAGTTGAAGTAGGTCAGGGTCGGCTGGGGCATGGGCTCAACTCTCGGCGGTGAGCGTGAAGGTACGCACACCGCGGAACAGGCCAAGCGGCATTCCGCCTGTCCAAGTCATTTTCTTGGCTTCCTGCCATCCGCCCACGACCACGGGAAATGCCTGATCTGACAGAGATGTGTGCACCGTGATGCTCTCGCCGTCGGCGATGGAGCCCTCGACCTTGGTGACGTTCTCTTCCCACTCCGGAAACGCCTCAGCGTTGGTCAGGATTGCCCAGATGGTGGCTGGGTCTGCGGCGATGGTGCTGGTGGCGCTGTAGTGCATGACATTCTCCGTCTCCTCACTATTGGTAATCCTAAGATTACCAATAGCCAGCCCTGACCAGAAAATGTTGTCGCCGAAGCGCTGTGACAGCCGCACCATCCGCCATCTTGGCCCAGTGTGCCCAGGTCGGTGTCCGCTGCAGTGTCGACGTCGCTGTCCGCGTCGGTGTCGGAATCTGTGTCTGAGTCCGCGTCCGAATCGGTGTCGGTGTCGGTGTCGGAATCGGCATCTGTGTCCGAATCGGTGTCCGTGTCCGTCTCGGCGATCTCGTCGTCCCACACTAGGTCGTCGATGCCGCCATAGCAGCTGGCCGAGGTGCAGCTGACGGTCAGCGTGATGTAGTCGATGTCGGTGTAGGGCAGGCTCACGGTAGCCATCAGGGAAGGAAGACCCGACGTGGCCGTTCCGAGCGATGTGCCCGCGCCGCTAAAGGCCTCGGCAGTGATCGTGCCTGTGGATGCGCCGCCGACCCGGAAGGTGACATTGTCGACCGGGGCCGACCAGGTGATGGTCTCGGGTCCGTGTGCGAATCCGCCGCCGATGAACGGCAGATCATCGACCTGGTTGAAGGCGACGACGTTGGTGCCGCTGGGGTCGATGAGTCCGAAGGGACCCTCGTCCATGAGCGCCCAGCCGTCACTGCCACCCGGTCCCGAGAAGGTGACGCCATGCGAGGCCGTGAACGCGTCGGTGAGCGCTGTGGTGTCGCTGAAGTAGTCCGGCGCTGACGACCCTTCAAAGTCGAGTGTCGTCGCCGATGCGCCGACCAGCGTCAGCCAGAGTCCGATCAAATGCCGGTGTCAGACGACTCGGCAGGATCGGGCGTGTCTTGCTCGCCGGCGAGCACTTCGTACTCGACGTAGATTTCGGACAGCGGCTGCGGAACGAAGGACGAGAAGGTGATGCTGTTGCGCGGGCGGCTGTAGGTGAAGTCCAGGCCATCGATGAAGTCGATGCGGGCTCCTTCCTCTTCGACCCAGACGGCGAGGGTGTCTTCGATTGGAATCTGCGAGAGGAAGAACTCGCGGCGCAGACCTGCGGCCTGCATGCCCAACTCTTCGAGGACTTGGTCCCAGTTGGGGTCGCAGATGGACCACTCGATGCCGCCGACTGCCGCGGTCACGGCCAGGTACTCGTCGCCAGACTCGTACGAAGACGAGCAGCCACCGGGAGGCCCGACGATCGAGCTGAAGCTCAACATGTCGAGGTTGGGCTTTTCGTTGGTGAGCCAGGTGATGAAGTTCGGCAGATCGATGGGATCGCCGGCGGTGTAGTCGTCCTCGTCCGAGATGACGACGATGGACAGGTAGGCGTCTTCGCGTGCGAAGCCTGCGTTGTCGGTGTCGGCGCGAAGCTCGAGCGCGCTGTAGGCGGCGCCGCGGCCCTCTTCAGAGGCGGAGCCCCAGGTTCCGAGGTCGGCGATGCGCTGGAACACGGGGACGGGCTCGGCGACGTCGGGATCGAGGTACTTGATGCCGGACCAGGGATCGGGCTGCAGCTTGCCGGACTTGGCGAAGTCGTCCATGTCGGTCGAGACCACGCCGACGTGGTAGTCGAGGCCGCTGTCGACGAAGAAGTTCATGAACTTGGGGAAGTTCGTGGTCAGGGCGGTCTGCTCTTCGCTCATCGAGCAGGAGTCGTCGATGACCCACAGAACGTCGACGGATGGGACCGTGGTCTGGACAATGCGATCGGTCTCGACCGGGGTGGAGAGATCGGGCGGATTGGGTTCGCCGCGGAGGCTGCCGTCGCCGCCGAGGTTGTAGTCCTGTTTGCAGCCCATCAATGCCATGAGGGCCAGCAATGTCCAGGTGTTGCGCATTCGTTCTCCCCGTCCCTGCCAAGTCATCGTGACACGCGATGTGCCACCGATCCAGCTGACCCGCAAGTGCAAACTGGACGAACGACTAAGCCGCCGGGTCGCCTCCCGCGATCACATTCGCAGAAAGGGCGGTCGGGCTAGGATGCCGCGATGTCCCTCGCAAAGCTCACGGTGGTCGAATGCATCCGAACGGCCCTTCGCCGCGAGGCCGCTTCGCTGACCGCCATCACCGAGATGGCGCGCGACGAGGCTACGCACGGCCAGTCCCGTCCCGAGAACCAATACGACACCCGCGCGCTCGAGGCGTCCTACCTCGCAGCGGGGCAGGGAAAGCGCCTGGAAGAGCTGCGGCTGCTGGTCGCTTGGTTCGAAGTGCTGGACACCGAGCGTGTGCCGGCGTCGGTGCGCGCTGGCGCCCTGGTGAGCCTTGAGGAGGAGGACGGGGGCACCACCTGGATTCTGGTGGCGCCGTCGGGGGGCATGCGCGTGCAGGTCGAGGGTTCTGTGGTGTCCGTGATCTCGCCGGCGTCGAGCCTTGGGTCCGCGATCGCGGGACTTGCTGTGGGCGATGCGGCAGAAGTGAGAGGTCCGCGGGGAGTGCGTGAGGTAGAGGTGCTCTCCCTGCAATAGGCTTGCAGCCTTTTGGAGCCTCGATGACCTTCCTGAAGTTGACCACCGCCGCCGTCGCCGCGTTGAGCCTGGGCACGGGCTGCTGCTGTTGCTGTGGTGGCAGC
>CAYYHT010000577.1:0-5239 GCA_964471355.1 uncultured Enterobacteriaceae bacterium | reverse complement strand
CGCGCTGTCGAAGCAGGTCCGCATCGGACACGACCTCGACGTCGTGGTAGCGCAGGATGGCGAGATGCGCGCGCTCCGGCGACACCGAGATGATGCCCGGTACGTCGTGATCGGTGTCCCGCCATTGCTGCAGCCGGGCCAGCTGCTCCTTGAAGGCTCGTCGACCCGGCTGTGCCTGAACCTGGCGCTCGGCCGAGTACACGGCAGCGGGCAGATCACCGGTGTCGAGCGAAGCGTCGACGGCGGTCTGCCAACGGGCAGGGTTCACCGGGTCCAGGCTCGCCGCAGCCAGCGCGTAGCCCAGCGCCGCCTCGTGATCGCCCAGGCGGGTCAGGACCCGTGTGGACGTGCCCAGCACCCATGTGTCAAACGGGTCTGAGTGCACGGCCCGGTGCACCTGTTCGGACAGGTTGAGCACCGGTCCCCCGGAGTGGGCCGACACTTCGGCTCGCAAGATGGGAATGAGCGCACTGGTCATCACACCGTCGGCGGTCTCGAGCACCTCTTCGGCCAGCTGCTGCTTGAAGTCGCGCACCAGCTGCTCGGCATAGGGCAGCAGCATGTCCTTGTGGCCGTGCACGGTCGAGCCCTCGAGCTCGCGCGACATGCGATTGGCAGCGCGCACCAACTGGCTCGGGTCCTTCCAGGCCGCGTGCCCCTTTGGGTCGTCCTCGATGGACGGCTGCGGGCCTTGCAGCTCGGCGATCACAACCAGCGCCTTGGCTTTGACCAGCGGATCGGGCACCGATGCCAGCGACGTGGCGAGCCGCCAGGCCCATGAGCGCAGACCTTGGCCCTCCATTCCCTCCAAGATCACAAACCGGTCCTCGTCGCTTGCAGCCACCCGCCACAAAGACAGCCAGGGACGGGGATCTTGCTGTCGAGCAAATCGAGCCAGCACATCCGTGGCTCGCTTGGGGCTGCCCGCAGCACGCAGGAAGCGCTTCATCGCCTTGTCCGCGGACTTGTCGTCGTCGAGTGAGAGCCACAGCAGGACCTCGGCGCACCGAATGTCGATGTTGCTCCAGTTCTCGGCGCCGCGGATGTTGCCGGGCTTGAGCTCGTCACCCACCGGAAACAGGGTCAGGCGGTGCCCCTCTTTGGTCTCGTTGATCAAAAAAGCGCGTGCAGAGCGGTCGTCCCGAACCCCGTCGATGGCAACCAGAGGCCGCAGGACTTCTGTGGTCAGCGTCACCTTGTCGAACTCGAACACCGCCCCGCGGTGCAGGCGCGCATCGAGATGCTGGGCGGCGTCCGGAATGCTGGCCGACAGCGGCACCATGCCTTGGGGTAGGTTCACCAACATGCGCTCCCGCACCAACAGGCCGGGAGGGAGCGACGCCGCCAAGATGGGGGCGAGCATCGCGGGAATGTCGTCGTACAGCCCATCTCCGAAGGCATGGACCGTGCCCGTGTCGGACCCTTCGATGGTCAGTGCAAACGGCTCGTAGGGGTCGCCGATGCCCACCATGTGGATCTGCACGTCTTGCAGGCCAGGCCGCGCAACCAGCAACAGCTCGCGCACGCGACGCTCGCGTTCATCGGCAGACATCGGGCCGAGCATCTGGCGCATGGCCTCCAAGCCCGTTCCCCGCGGCACCACCTCGATCTCCCAACGGTTGGTGCGGCTCGCGGACACATGCAGGACGCCTGAGATGTCGATGCCGCCCCACATGTAGTCGGGGCTGTGCAGCCAATGGGGCAGGTCTCCGGGAATCCAGACCCGTCCGCCGGTCATCGATAGGGGTTTGTCCGGGACGGTCGCCCAGTCCGCAGTCGGGTCGATCAGCACGTCGCCATTGGCGGTGTGAACAACCACCCCAGGATGTTCGTAGGCCGCGGGCACAGGTAGGTGCGCGGGCAACAGATGACCCGCGCTCTCGTCCGAGAACAGCAGCGGATCGACGTCATGGCCCGCCGCTCTAAGTGCCGCGACCATCACCAACGCGCGCTCGGCCGGGGTTCCGATTCCGCTGGCCAACACGTCTGTGCCCCGGCGCACCCCAGTCCAGCTGCCTGTGATGCCTGGGGCAAGGGTGATGGCCTTGTTGACCCGGTCGACGACGTTCTCGACGGGCAGGCCGCGCAGGTCTGCACCCAGCGTCTTGTTCAGCGCCGAGCGGCTCGCGGCATGGCTGCTCACCTTGGCGGACACCGCCCCGCTGACCTCATTCCAGTCCTTCCAGGTCGTCCAGGCCAGGTGCCCGCGGTCGTCGCCCTCGCGGTCCCTCCAGGTCACATCCCACGTCCGGGTGCCACCGGCGCCGACAGTCGGGCGCGCCTTGGCGTCGGCCCACAAGCTCAGGGGCATCCAGGAGGGAGCGCTGATGACCACGTGCACGGTCTCGGTGTCCAAGCCCATCGCGGTGCCAAACTCGCCGGAATAGCGGCCACCGCGGTCCTTGGCCTCGCGTCGAAGGGTGAACACGTCTCCGGACTGCGTATTGTCTGGGATGATGAAGACGCCCTCTCGAATGCGTCCCCCGCCCCCGTCCACTCCATCCATGCCGACCGGTGCGGGCAAGCCGCCCATGCACGCCGCAGGGTCATCGACGCGAATGCGCCACACTTCCTGCTCGAGCAGCGCCCCCGAAGAGTTCACCGACACCTTGAGCGTGTGCTCGACGACTGTCGCCGGACCTGCGGCGAGTGCAGTCAGTCCGAGCAGCAGGGTGAGCACCAACGTCTAGAGTCTCCCGATGTCCTTCATGGCGCGCAGCAGGTCGGACCGACTGATCAACCCGACGAGTACACCGTCCTCGACCACCGGCAAGCGCCGGTAGATGTTGTGCCTGAACAACGAGGCCGCCGTGAACACGTTCATCTCGGGCGGAATGGTGACCACTGGATCGGACATCACTTCCGAGACGCGCTTCTTGGGCAGGCCAAGCGGGCTTGCCTTGGCCATCATCTTGAGCAGGTCCTTGTCCGAAACCATGCCCACAAGCTCACCATCAACCAGGACCGGACAGCCGAAAAGCTGCTTTTTTAGCATCGTATCGATGACAGTCCAGCAGTTATCCGTCGGTGCAAAGGTGACGATCTCGGTGCTCATGTAGTCCCGCACCACGGGCGAGTCGGTCCAGATGTCCAAATTATCGCCGGTCATGGCGGTCTCCTAGCCGGTGTCAGGTTACCTGCCGACGGCCTCAAGGAACCATCATGTCCAAGCTTTCTCCGGTACTCTTCGCAATTGGACTCGCGCTGCCCAGCGGGGCGTTCGCCCATCCATTCGAACTGTACTGGTGGGCCGAGCCGAACGCGTCCATTGGCGGATTTGACTACAGCTTCCGCCTTGAACAGATCGATGCATTCGAGGGGCATGTGAACTGGGTCGTGTTCGCCGACACGGGCTCGACCGCTCCATTGAACGCCGAGGGCCTGCAGTTTCCCACGATGGTCGGCCCGGTACCGGCTCCCTTTCCGCAGCTGCAGGACAGCTCAGGCGGACACAACGGCGCCACCTTTCTGGCTCCCGTCAGCGGCGTCGGCTGGCAGCCCGGCGGCATCGGCGACTTCATCTTCTGGGAAGTGCACGCCAACAACCTGATCGGCGACGAAAACCTGTACTGGAGCAACCTGGTCGGCGACTCCCCCACCGCGAACTTCGAGCTGGGCATCAAGCTGTGCGGATTGGGCGGCGGCGGCTCGATCTCGCTGTTGCAAGACGGCGTCTGCAACGGCGCCCAGGCGTTCTGCGACGAGGCCACCGGCGTCATCATCGAGCCCGACTACACCCTCATCGACGGCTACGAAGAGATTGAGGTCTCGTGCGACGGCCTCGACAACGACTGCGACGGCGAAGTCGATGAGCTGCAGGCGCCTCCGGGCGACGACGCAGTGGGCGTGTGCGAGGGTGCGGTCAAGGTGTGCGACCCCGACTTTGGCTGGCTCGAGCCCGAATACACGGGCTTTGCATTCCAAGAGATCGTCGAGTACTCCTGCGACGGCCTCGACAACGACTGCGACGGCCTGACCGACGAAGAGGACCCAGACGTCGAGCCCCCCATCGCCGGCATTCTGGTCGGCGTCTGCCAAGGTGCCGCCTCGGTCTGCAACGGCTCGCAGGGCTGGGAAGACCCCGACCTCTTCTCCATCGAGGGCTTCGAGCAAGAAGAGTTCCTGTGCGACGGCCTCGACAACGACTGCGACGGCGAGGTCGACGAGTACCCGGCCTGCTTCGACAGCATGGGCACCACGGTCAACTGCGCCTGCTCGAACGCCACCCCGATGCCCCTGTGGCTCGCCGCCTTCATGCCCCTGCTGGTCATTCGCCGCCGGCGCTAAGCACTGCTGGTGGCCTGAGTCCGAAGCTTTCCAAGGAGCGGCGAGCTTCGTCTCGCCGTCGATCCGCTGCTACGGCGCGACGAAGCTCGCCGCTCCTTGTTCGACAACGCTCCGGACCTTGGACTCAACCCACTAGGGCACGGTGATGCTGACGGTTGCAGCTGCGGGGCGACGCACCTTCTCTTGAAGTGCGGATCGCCCCGTCAAGGCGCTTCGCGATGGAAACGACCACGACCACGACCACGACCACGACCCCGCCACCCGAGGGGCGACGGGGTGGTAAGGGGGTCCGGCCTATGGCCGGTGTCTGCGTATGAGGCCGGTGAGGGTGGCTGCTGCTCGTGCTTCGATGTGGAGGAATTCGGCTGCGATGGCTCCGTCGCCGACTCCGATGTCGAGGAGCGATTCGACCGCGGCGACTGCTTCGCCGGCTTCGCCCTGCGCGATTTCGAACTTCTGCACCTTCTCAAGTGGCTTGTAGCGATTTGCGCCCTCGGCTGTGTTGCGAAGAACCGACGCTGCCGCCTGGAGGGGGCACGGCGCCCCAGCCGGAGCTCGCATGACCAGTTCCGGTCGCGCGGCACTCGTCGGGTGGCGTGGTCGTAGGTCGTGGTCGTGGTCGGTCCGCGCGCCGCCGGCGCTAAGAATCGCCGCTAGGGCACGGTGATGCTGACGGTGTGGCCTTCGGCATCGAGGGTCCAGGTGCCCGAGGGCACACCCGCGAGCACGTACTGCAGGTTCCAGCCACAGCTGGTCTCGCCGGTGATGGTCGAGACGTCGTCATAGGCCAACCAGATGGTCTGCGCGCTGTCGTCGACCTCCCACTCCACCTCGAAGACCGCCTCGTCGTGGGCCACATGACCTGTCTGTGTGATCGCCACGCCGTCAGAAGTCAGCTCGGCGCTCATGCTCTCGCCGGTGTTGTCGTCGCAAAACGCCTCGACGTCGACGC
>CAYYHT010000576.1:0-5253 GCA_964471355.1 uncultured Enterobacteriaceae bacterium | reverse complement strand
CGAAGCCGAAGCCGAAGCCGGCCCCCGCGCCCGCTGCTGTCGCCTCGAAGCCGAAGCCGAAGCCGGCCCCCGCGCCCGCTCCTGTCGCCTCTGAGCCGAAGCCCGCGAAGCCAAAGTTGGTCGCGAACCCCGCCCCCACCGCGTCAAAGCCAAAGCTTCAGCCGGTGAGTACGGCGCCCGACCCATCTGGCCCAGCTGCAGCGCCCCCCCCGGTCCCGGCGTCGCCTTCGGCAGGGTCCTCAGTGCGCTCGAAGAAGCGCCGTCGTCGCACCCTGATGAAGAAGTGAGCCCAGCCGCGTCATGACCGCGCTCGACGACATTCACCGCATCGCAGGCAAGCGCGACCTCGAGGCCGAGCATTCCGATGCTGTGATGAATGAGGCGGCCCGTTGGCAGGCCGAGCCCGGGATCGACGACCCGAGCCTTGTGGACCTGACCCACCTGCCTTTCTGCTCGATCGACGAGGAACACAGCAAGGACCTGGACCAGGCGCTGTTTCTCGAACAGACCGACGGGGGCTTTACCGTCTGGTACGCCATCGCCGACGCCGCCTACTACGTGCGTCCAGGGTCCGCCTTGCTCACTGAAGCCATCGCCCGCGGCAGCACATTTTATCTGCCCGGGCTGGTGGTTCCGATGCTGCCCAAGGTGCTGTCCGAGGACATCGTCAGCATCAATCCCGATGTTGACCGGCGGGCTCTGGTCTTCAAGGTATCGCTCGATGAGTCCGGCATGCTGTTGGGCACCGACGTGATGCGAGCGCGGGTGCACAGCCGGCTCAAGACTTGGTACGACGCCGTGCAGGCCTGGTTCGACGGCTACGGTGAGCTGCCTTGCGGCGACGACGTCAAGCAATCCCTGCGCGTGTTGGCCCAGGTTGGCGAGCTGCGCATGGACGCCGCTGAGGAGCGCGATGTGGTGCAATACCGACGCGCCGAGATGATGGTGGAGCTAAAGGGCGAGCGCCGCGAGTTCGTAGCCATGGCAGATCCACGCAATGAGTGCGAGCGTTACAACGAGCAGATCAGCCTGATGTGCAACATGGAGGGGGCTCGCCTGCTGCGCGAGAACGCCAGCGACCATGTCCAGGCTGTCTTCCGCACCCATGCTGCTCCCGCCGCCGAGCGCATGCGGCAGCTCGACGAGCAGATTGACTCGCTGATCAAGGCCCACAAGCTCGACCGAAATGTGTGGGCCTGGGACCGCCAAAAACGCAGCCTGCGTCGCTATTTGGATGGACTGCCGAACGAGGGCAGCCACGGGCGCATCGCCGAGGCGATTCACCGACAGGCCATGATGTCGGGTGGCAGCGCCATCTTCCAGTCCGCACCGGGCATTCACTTCGGTGTGGGCGCTGACGAGTACGCTCGGTTCACCGCTCCCATGCGCGAGGTCGTTGGCATCTTCACGCACAAAGAGGCCTGGGAAGCCCTCGGAGTCGTCTCGCCCGAGCCCGATGCGGCCGACGAGATGCTGCGCGAGGGAGTCATTGCAGCGGCTCAGCGCTCCCGTCAGCTGCAACGAGAGCTGGACCGCGAAGTGAATCGCCTGGTGTTGGACCAGCTCTTCACGGGCGACACCGAGGTGGCCAAGGACGAGCGCCCCATTCGGCGCGGGACGGTCATGGGCATCACCCGAAACAAGGTGCACATCCAGCTCGACGCGCCCCCCATCGATGTGAAGCTGTACCACCGTCACCTCGAGGCTCAGCTCAAGGCCAAGCTGTTCACGACGGCAGATCAGGCGGTGCTGCGACGCAAGCGCGGTGGCGCTGCGGTGTTGGTGGTGGGTGACCAAGTGGACATTCGCGTCGCGCAGCACGACCGCGAGCGGGACCGCTGGGAGCTCGAGCTCGTCTTCGGGGGCTAAGAGCCTATTCGGCCGGCTTGTGGCACCAGAACTGGTACATGCCGGCGAACGCTTCGGGGTGTGCCTGCTCGACCTCGTGCCATCGGTTCAGGTCCGTCTGGGCTGCATCGTCAGGCCAACGGTCCGCATACCAACCGGCCACCTCGGGGCGCGGATGTTGAAAGCCCACGAACTGCAGCCCGAGCTGCTCGAAGCAATCGGCCAGCTGCGGGATGGTGAATCGGTGCTCACACACGTGGAAGATGAGGTCGCGGGTACCACTGATGCTGACGAAGTCCGGTGAGTACAACACCGGCCTCGCCGGATGGTCGTCGGGCAGCAGGGCAATCTGTCGCCTGGCTTCGCGAATGCCGGCAACGGTGGGCGGCCAGCCCCGCTGCGCGATGAGCTCTCGGGCGGCGACGACTGCTTTTCGAGCAGCCTCGCTGTACAGCCCGATCTTCATGAGCCCACCTTGGGCCGTGCGGTCCACGAGTACCCGCCAGCCGGCCATCGGGTCGTTCATGTGGTGCAGCACGCCGCCCGCTTCGACCAAGTGGAACTGCTGCTCGAGCACACCCAGACCCAAGATGTCGGCCTGGGCAAAGCGAATGTTGTCGACGCCGAGCTGCTCGGCCTTCTGGGTGGCGTAAGCAATGCTCATGCGGGACAGGTCCACCGCAAGCACCTCGGAGTTGGCGTACCGGTTTGCCGCTGTGATGGCCTGCTGACCGGTGCCACACCCCGCAATCAGGACCTGCAGCTGTGCGGGGGTCGGGGCGTGTGTGAAGTGGGGAAACAAGGACTGCAGGACGCGGTCGAGGGGAGCCGGTGGCTTCTTGTGCAGTCCGACCAAGCGAGGGTAGGGGGACTCCTCGTACATCTCGCGTACGGCCACCGATATGGCGTCATCCGTCATGGCCAGGACGTCGACGGCGTGGGCGCGCTGGAGCAGGTCGGGATCGATGGCAGGAGCGATGTACATGCCCCGCACTGTCGGATCGGCGTCGGCAATCTGTTCGAGCTGGTCGGAGGGGCTGTGCCAGGCGTACTCGTTGTAGAAGCACTGCCTCGCGATGGCCTGGATGGCGGCCTGGTCGGCCTGCCCGGTTGACCCCTGTGCCAAGCGCCGGCGCACGTCACACAGAAGCCGTTCCCAGGCGGGATGACGGACAAGAGTCTGCCGCAGCAGAGGAGCCATCAGCGGGTGATGGATGAACGGCTCGATCGCCGGACCGGTAGGCCCTCCCTCGAGGGCGGCAGCAATCGCGGGCTCGGCGCCAATCGCCAGACGGGCGGCGCGTTCCAATAGTTGATGATCGACACCGGACCGAGTGAATGCCCGCTCCAGCGCCTTGTCGGTCGCGGGTACGCGGACCGGGCACAAGCCAAAAGCGTCGACCAGACCAATCCATGCGGCATGGTCATTGTCCGAGGCCAACGCGGCCTCGGCGGCCATGGTCAATGCCTCTTCGAACTCCCCCTCAAGCATCAACAGACTGGCCAGCTCGGCCTTGAGCGCAGGCGCGTCTTCAGACAGCAGCCCGGCTTCATAGACCCGCATGGCGGCGGCCCGGTCTCCGGCAGAGGCGAGCTTGCGTGCGACCTGTTGAGCCGCTGAGGCACTGATGAGCAGTGTGTCTGCGTCGAAGCTACGGGCGTTCATCCACGCCTCCAGCCCCTCTGTGGAGCGACCGACGGCCAGCAAGACGGTGCCGAGATCTGCATAGAGCGAGGCTGCGGGCTGGGTCTCAATCGCCTTTCGCAGGGCGGGCTCTGCCTCCGCAAAGCGCTCGGCCTCCATCAGCAGCGAGGCAAGCTGCTTGTGGGCTTGGGGAAAGCGAGGCCGCAGGCGCAGGGCCTTTCGAAGAGAGCTCTCGGCGTCCTCGTCGCGTCCCAGAGCGCGCAGTGGCAGAGCCCGATTCGCCCATACCGGTGCCATCTGCTTGTCGACCGCCAGCGCGTCATCCATCAGCTTCAAGGCGTCTGCTGGGTGCCCAAGTTTGTGGGCGACCAGGCCCAGAAGGTGCATGGCGTCTGCGTTGCGTCGGTCGGCCTGGAGCACCGCTGCGTACGAGCGTGCCGCCGCCTGAAGCTCACCGGCCCGGTAGTGGGCGACTCCCTGTGCCAGCAGATCGGACGTGCTTGTCATGGCGGGAGCCTACCGCGTCTTGCCAGAATTGGTGCCACTCGGCCGGCGAATAGAGCAGCACATAGAAGCTGAGCGAGATGACCGTGAACGTGCCCAGGTCCATGGCAACCCAGAGGGTGAGGTGCATGACCAGGCCGATGCCGATGTAGGGGATGCGCAGATCCCAGCGCTTGGCGAGGCCCTCGAGGCGGCTGCCCATCCACGCGGCGCGAGCCAGGAACCAGAGCCCCAGCACAAAGAAGCTGAACTCCCACCACCAGGCGACGAAGGTGCCGATGCGGGTCAGGATCTGAATCTCGCCATCCCACCCGATGCCGAAGCGCGAGTAGGGCATGCGGTTGAATGCCAAGTACACCGCATCGTACGGATAGACCCAACCTCCTCCCTGCTTGGCAAAGCCAGTCGACGTGTACATGACGACCAGCTGGTAGATGCCCAGGTAGCGCGCGAAGCCGAATATGGGCTTGTCGCTGGTCCAGGTGCGGCTGCGTAGCCAGCAGTCCACACTCATGGTCGCGCTGTTGCTGCCCAGGACCAGCAGGAAGAGGCCGTTGGTGATGAGGCGGTCGTAGCCTCCTCCAATGTCGATCGGCAGACTATAGAAAGTCAACATGGTCTGCAGCAGCAAGAACGCAGTGATGCGCCCGCCAAAGCCTACCATCAGCGCGGCCGACAGAATCGCGCCGGTGATGACGACCGACTCAGCCAGCTCCAAACTCGGCCCACCGAGGTAGCCGACGGTGAAGTAGTAGACGTTGTCTCGTGCGAGTCCGCCATCGCTGTACGGCCTGTACAGCGGGTCCAGAACGTCGTGGGTGAACATGCCCAGCATGTCGATGAGCAGGAAGGTGCCCATCAAGATGCGGAACATCGCCAGACTCGTTCCGACCTCGGTGGCGGTGGTCGCTTTGACCCATGCGGTCCATGGATTGTTCATGGTGCCGGCCGCTCAAAGGTCTGGGTCCAGATGGTCTTCTTGAAGTCGATGCGGTGGGTCTGGGACAGCACTTCGGCGGTCGGCGTCTTGCCACCCTTGATGCGCAGCCGCACGCGCTGAACCTCGGGGTACTGCTCGAACAACAGCCCCGACACCCACTTGCCCATGTTGTGCCACTGCCTCCGCTTCTTTTTGCGGGCGAAGTGGGCGAACATCTCGCGCCATCGGTAATGGTCAAAGCTCGGTTTTCGCCACTCGCGACTGCGGGAGCGCTCGACATAGACCGTGTGCCATTTCTCGCCGTTGTGCACTGCGA
>CAYYHT010000575.1:0-5257 GCA_964471355.1 uncultured Enterobacteriaceae bacterium | reverse complement strand
CAGCCGAGAAGGCCGCTGCTGCGTCTGCGTCGTCGCCGCCCTCGGCGTCGCCGTCGTCGCCACCGCCGCCGCCGCCGCCGCCACCGGGGGGCTGTGCGTTGGCGACGCCTCCTTCGCCAACCTCCTGCCCGTCCATCTCGGCGGTCTCCTGTTCTTCGCCCTGGTCCTGATCTGGAGTGGCCATCTGGCTGCCGCCACCGCCGCCCATTGCGGCGACCTTGGCGTTGGCATCGTCAGACCGGCCCGCGTCTTCTTGGGAGTAGCCGAAGCCGCCTCCGGACTTCATCGGCTCCATGCTGGCCTGGGACTTTTCGTCCTGGCTGGCCGCGTCGAGCATGGAGGTTTCACCACCGCCGCTCTGGGCCACCATCTTCTTCTGCGCCTCGGCGTTGCCGCCGGACTGTTCGGTCTGCGGACTGGCCGCTGCCTTTTTCTTCGCTTGCGCCTGTTGCTCGGAGCTCTGGGCCTGTTGCTGAGTAGGGCTAGACTGCTTTTTCATGGGGGACTCCCCTGCGGCGGTTGGAGGAGGCGTGCCGCAAAAACCACACGGCAGAGGCCGGTGGTCCCCGACAGAATACCGCGAATCAGACTGTGATCTTGGCGTAAATCCGCGGTCAGCAGTACCGCGTGCAGCGCCCATCCCGTACAAAGCCGTACAGGGCCAATCCGCTTGCAGCCGCGAGCTCGACCGCCAGACTGCTTGCCGCGCCCATGGCGACGATCAATTTCACGCCTGCGACGTGCGCTTTCTGGACAATCTCGAACCCAGCACGGCTACTGACGACCAGAATTCGGTCGTCCACGGGGATTTTGTCCTGCCGCAGCCGCCAACCGAGCACTTTGTCGACGGCGTTGTGGCGTCCGATGTCCTCGCGAACGACCTCGAGCTCGCCCTGAATCGAGAACAGCCCCGCTCCGTGCAATCCCCCGGTCTGTGCGAACACAGCCTGGGCCGCGCGCAGGCGATCGGGCAGCTGAACCAGTAGCTCCATGGGGATCTGCAGAGAGCCCGTCACCGGAGGCGCGTGCACGTGAATGCGGTCGATCGACGCCTTGCCGCAGATGCCGCAGGAGCTGGTGGCGTACAGCTCGCGAGTCGCCTTGGCCAGGGCATCGCGATGGGCTTCGACCCCGCCCGCCAGCACGCAATCGACGGTGTTCTGCTTCGGGTCGTCGGGATCGCCGGTGTGCCGCATGGCGACCAGATCGTCCGGACCGTCGATGACCCCCTCGGTGAACAGGAAACCAGCCGCCAGCTCAAGATCATGGCCCGGGGTGCGCATGGTGACGGCCACCGGCTGCCCCTCGACGCGAATCTCAAGGGGCTCTTCGATCGCCAAGACGTCGGTGTGGGGGGTGTCACCGGGCCATCGCCGGACGGAGCGCTCAATCGTGGACATGAGGCAGGCTACCTCGGCGCTTTAGTTGCGGGCGATACGGTAACTGAACCTGTGGGCAAAGCGCGTTAGCGGGAGGAGCTACGGAGAAACCGATGTCCTTCCAACGCTTCGAAGACCAAATCTCGACGGCCGCAGACGACGGCGCCCAGCGCGCCCTGATGAGTGAAATCGCTCGCTGGCGAGCCGGCCAGTTGTCGAACGTGCCCGCACTGCGCGACGCCGCTTTTGCCATGTCGCGCCTGTTTGTGCTGCTGGGTGACCAAGAATCTGCCCGCCGCGAGGCACACAGCTTGGTCTCGCTGTGCCAGACCCCACCCGAAGCACGCAAGGCCGAGCTCAACGACGCTCGTGCCTGGCTGCAGAGCTTGGGCGGACAGGCAGTGGTCGCCTCTCGCAACACGCGCAACGCCCGCCGCGACGAGCCCCGTGGACGCAATGCCAAGCGCAACGGTCCGAGCCTGGGCGAGATCGCCGGCATCGTGGCTGCAGGCCGTCCCGCAGACGCTCTGGCTGCCCTCGATGGCCGCAATGGCGACCGCGCCGAGCTGCTGGCCACCTGGGCCCGAGTTCGCCACATTCGCAGCGCCGACGCCGCGGGCCGTGAGCAACTGCTCGAGGCCCTCGACGCGCGACTCGGCGCACTGTTCGCCGGCCGCCGGCCCAAGAACGAGCGCACCAAGCAGGCCGAGGACCGTCCCGAGCCTTCCGAGAGCGACAGCCCCCTGTCCAAGCTCATCGGCGCACCGATTCCCCACAAGCTGCAGGCCCGCCTTCGGGTGGTCGAAGCATGGGCCGCCGAGAACCCCGACAAGGCCGATGCGCTCGCAGCCACCACGCTGCGCCACCACCATGCCGCAAGCGGCCCGCGCAAGCCGGCCCCGTGGCTCATCACCTTCACGGCCCGGGCGCTGGGTTCGGGCAACTCCGAGCAGACCCGCGAGGCGATTGCGCACCTGAACAAGCAGGGCTCCTTCGCCGTGAGTGCCTACGAGGAATGGCCCTTCCTGCGCATCGTCGAGCTGCTGACGCTGGCGATGGGCGACGACTGGGATGCCCTGTCGATTCGACGCGGCGTGCTGGGTCGTGGTGGCGAGCCGGCGGACCGCCGCATGTGGACCGCACGGCTCAACGATGGCTTCTCGGAGCGCATGCTCGCCGTCGCGCAGCCGACCGGTTCTGCCTATGGTCCCAAGCTGTCCCGCACGCTGATCGAGCGGGTGCTCGAGCTGGCCCCGAACGCGGTGTTGCTGGCTCCGGGTGGCGTCAATGAAGATCTGCGCGCCATCGCGTCCGAGATTGGCATGCCAGTGCTCGAAGACGCAGACGCTGCCCAGCTGATCGAAGCGATGAAGTCGGCCCCTGCTCTGCAGGTGGCGGCCCGTCCCGATTCAAAGCGAAAGGGACGCGGCAACGACTCCGACAAAGCCGAAAAGGGCAAGGCCAAGGCCGATCGTCCGCCTCGTCGTGACTTCAAAGCCGAGCTGCGCGATGCGCTCTCTGCCCAGCCTCCCGCTGTCGAGGCGGTGACCGACGCGGTGCGTGCACTCAAGCGCGCTCACTTCGCCTTTGGCGACGCCGAGCCCGTCATTGAATCCCTGCAGGGCGAGGCCCGTGAGTCACGGGTGGCGATGCTGCTGCAAGCCGTGGCTTCGGTTGCCGACGAGGGCGAGCGACTGCCTCGCGGAACCAGCTTGGCGGTCAGCACGGCGGCGTCGAATCCCAGTGGTCCCGTGGCCGCGCTGCTGCGCGAAGGCTCACGCTATGGCGGCGCCGGAATCGGCGATGTGCTGGACATTGCGACAGCGCTGACGTCGGCTGGGTGCGTGCTCAAGCGCGCGTTCCGCGGACCGACTGGACGTGAGCGCAAGGACAGCCCGGTGCTCGAGGCACTCGGAAGCGGCGCCGACGGCCTGTGGCGCCTGATGCTCGACCGTGGCGACGACCGCGTCGAGGTCTGGTTCTTGGGTGCTGACAGCCCCGAGGCTCGCGCAGCCATTCCCAAGCTGATGGAGCGCGAGGCGCGCCGCGTCGTGGTGCTGCCGGTCGACCCCGATCTGCTGTCCTGGTACGGCGCAACCGGTGGTCCTGCGGCCATTGGCTGGACCGGCGACGAAGCTGCGGACGTCGTCGCCGCGCTGTAGCTACAGCACGGACAAGAAGAACAGGCCGACGCCGACGGCTGCCATCATGGCTCCGACGGCGATGGCGGCCATCTTTCCGGGGGCTGGGCTGTCGGGGGAATCGTTGGTCACGCCTCGCATCGTACGACAGGTGATAGCCGTGGCTAGCATGCGAGCTGTTGTCCTCTTGATTCCCCTGTTGGCGGCCTGTGGTCCGAAGCCGCATCCGCTTCAGTCCCAGCGCGAGCTGCTCGATGGCGTTGTGGCCCTTCCCGCTCCCGAGCAGTGGGAGCCCCAGGTCGTGGTGCACGCCAGTGAGCCGATGGTGCAGGAGGTGATCGAGCTGGCGTCCCAGCACGCCCTGGCCAAGATTCCAGACACGGTGGTCGTCGAGGTGCCCCTGCTGGGCTCGACGGAGCTGGCCACGAACCTGCAGCCTCCAAAGATCGGCTTGTCCAGCTCGACGGTGTGCGAGACCTGCGTTCAGGTCGATGCCGACCTCACAGGCACCGTCGAGGGCCTGCCGTGGACGGCGACCGGGGTGGCCGTCATGCGCTTTGGCGCCGAGGACACGACCGAGGGCCACGCCATCATGATTCGGCCCGAGCTCGATGGTCCGTCGGTGATCAACGCCAAGTTCGTTGGCATGGCGCCGGTGGCCGAGGCCTTGTTGTCGGCGGTGCTGACGACCGAGCTGATTGCACAGATGGAGGTCGGAGCCCTGGCCGGTCCGGGGCGCGTTGTTCGGCTGCCTCCGAAGTCCGGCCTGCGCATCCAGGCGCTGTCCATTGACGCTGACGATGGGGTCAAGCTGGGGGCTGCGTTCGCCGTGCAGCAAGCCGGCATCGTGGTTGACGTGCCCGACCCCGGTGATGGCTTGGTGATCGTATTGCCCGCCGACACGATGCTAGGGCTGGCCCATGCCGCTGCGGTACGGCAAGACACGATTGCCGGTTTCGCTGCCGAGCCGACCTCGCTCAGCTTTCGCAACGGCGAGTTTCAGTTTGGACTGCGGCTGTGGCGGGCGGCCCGGCGACCCAAGTTCCGGGACTACCGAGTGCGGGGAACCCTCAAGCTCGACGAGGACAGCGCCATCGCCTTCGACGCGACCCATGCCGAGGTCATCGACAAGCGCGGCTGGTTTGGAGATCCCTTCGGCGCCATCGTGAACCAGAAGCTGCTGGCGGGGCTCGAACAGGCCAGTGGGGCCACTCTGCCCGGTGGACAGCCCATTCGTGTGGGCTCTGCAGAGCTCATCTTCCACATCTGGCACATGGAGGCTCACGACGACCGCATCGTGGTGTGGGCCCGCTTGGAGCCTATGGAACGTTCGCCATGAGGTGGTGGTAGGCGTTGCTCTGGCTGTCGGCGCGGTACTCATGACCGGCGCCGCTTGCGGTCCACAGGTCGACGGGCCAAGCCGCTGAGCCCAGCTCGGTCTCGGCGTGAGTTGCGGACGCATAGGGAACGACGGTGTCGGCGCTGCCATGGCCCAGGCTCATGGGAATGGCCCGTCCGGTGCCCGAGGGCCAGACGCCATACGCCTCGGCGGTGTTCAGCGAGCCTGCATAGACCGCGATGCCCGAGAAGACGTCGCTGTTGGAAAGGCCGATGACATAGGCCCAGTGAGCCCCTGCGGAATAGCCGTGCAGGAAGAATCGCGTGGTGTCCAGGTTCCACGACATCTGTGCTTCCATGAACATCTCGTTGAAGGCATCGACGTCGGTGTTGAAGTTC
>CAYYHT010000574.1:0-5267 GCA_964471355.1 uncultured Enterobacteriaceae bacterium | reverse complement strand
AGCTCACGGCTGGGATCTACTCACGGTTTGGGTTTGACGAGGACGCGGCGGCGATTGCGATGTTGCCTGGGCTGGGAGGACTGGATGAACGCACGCAGTCCCGCCAATGTGGCCAAGCCTCGCGCATCAGAAATCGCAATGAGGTTGGGATTATACGAGGAGGTAGTATCATGCGCCGATGAACGCTGACGCTCAAAGGTTGCTCGATCTCAAGGACCAGATTGTCACTAACTTCACCAAGGAGGATTGGCATGAGATTGGTGTACTGACTGATACGACGTCGGCGATTACTTCTCATGCAAGGCTCCTGCGCAGTCTGGACTTTGGTGACCAAGACTACGCAGGAAACGTACTTGAGATCCTGGCGACGTTCCGGGACCAGGACCGCTCCTTGCAAACAAGCGTGATCGATACGATTGAGTGCGTCCTGCGCAGGAAGTATGGAGACGACTCAGTGTATGTCTCATCTAGGCCTTCGAGTAGGAAAATCACATTCGCGCCGTCGGTGTTTCGAGTCCCCGATCTTGTCCTTGACCACAACCTCGTTGCTCTAATGATGCCTTTCGACGCCGGCTTTAATCCCGTTCGCGACACAGTTCAGTCTGCGTGCGTGGAAGCTGGTTTTCAATGCCAGCGCGCCGATGACATATGGGAAGACTCGATGATCATCCAGGATGTCTTCAGTCTGATCCTTCGGGCAGCAGTCGTCGTAGTTGATTTTACGGGCAAGAACCCCAACGTCCTTTACGAAACCGGCGTCGCGCACACACTCGGGAAGGAGGTAATCCCGCTCTCCCAAACTGCGCCAGACATTCCCTTCGACCTTCGACATCATCGAACGCTGCTGTATCTGGGCAACTCACAGGGGCTAGCAAAGATGAGGGGCGAACTGCTCAGGAAGCTAGAGACGCTCCGACTTGGCATTGAGGGATTGGCCGTCCAGGGCCGCCAGTCCCCGCCCGTATCGTGATCTCGAATGAGAGGCTCTCCGAGTCACGACGGAGACCTGATCTGGATACCCGCACTTGCACGCCGGTACGCGTGGTCCATTCTCGCCTGGATGCGCGATCGATTGCTTGGACAGCACGGGTCATCGCTTCCGGTTTGCCCCTCTTGGTGTCTAGCCATCCCGAGGAACAGGACGGACGGATTCATCAACGGTTTCACCTGGAGACTGTTGACCCCGGATCAGATCGGTCGTAGATCGATCCTTACACGGTACTCGTGACTGATGACGTGCTATGTCGCGTACCCCTAACGACCGGGCCTTTGTACCACTGACTAACTGCTTGGATGGATAGATTCCTCGCATTAATCAGTGGTGTTTCAGCGCGGGTGCAAGGCCAAGCAGGCCGAGGAGAGGCGGAGGGTCGTGGATCGACCGCGTTAATGCGCTTCGGTGGAGAAATTGGCAATCAATTCGCCAGCGTGAAACACCCGAACCGGACCATCAGCCGATACTGTAATGATCGGGCTCGACACATCTCTTGATGTGGCTTGTGCGGTCAGCTGGCGAGCTCCGCCAAGCGATGGCGAGTTTGCATGCTGCTTCGGGGTAAGCCAGATCCGGGCATCCATCAAACTACCGTTTTCGCCAAAGACGGCTGCTCCGTCAATCTGTGCGAGCAAGTGCGCTAGCACGCGATGGTGAAGTCTCTGCCTCAAGCTGAGCCATGAGACGCCGGACAGGGCGTTCTCGTGGTTGAGACGCGCCGACAAGCAGCCATCGGCGTCAAGAGCAAGTACCAACGTCGCCCCGCAGCCATTTGGGCTGAGGACGTGTAAGCAGAGCCGCAAGGCAGAACGCACCGTCGCCTTCATCACATCACTGATCCCGCCCAACCGTGATTCCAGCTGTTCTTCCACCCTTTGTCGGTACTGATACTGCTTGAAAAACCAGTGGCCAGCCCTCAAAGTTGTGATCCCGTCCCAGTGCACGACCGTGACGGTGCCGCCGCCCGTCCTCTGCACCAGCACGACATCAGTGCCTGCCGGATCGGCATGTGGAGAACGCTCCGGCTGCTTGAACAGAACCTCATCACGCAGAGAGAACAGCCCTGCCTCACTCTGCATTGGAAACGAGGGCATCCACAGAACCGGCGCGTTGCGATCCCAAACCAGAAAGCCGTTAGCGCCATCAGCGAGCCGGCGTCCGTTCTCGTTACAGCTCGCAGAAGTTGAGGGATAGAACTCCGGAATGTGGTCGCAATGAACACGCCAGTGATCCGTGATGATGGCCCCATAACCCGTCTGACTTCCCTCATGAACTGGCGAGAAGGCTGCGTAGGCAACTTCTGTCACGACCCGTTCTAGCAAGCCACATGGATCGGTCGCCAAGCCGTGCTCACGAAGCTCATGGCGAATGTACTCAAGACGATAGTCCGTAGGAACCCAGGAATCGGTCACCTCGAACCCTCCGCTGAAGGCATTGCGCTATCCGGCATCGCTCTATCCCGATCTGCCGCAGGACGAACAAGAGCCGCAGGACGAGCATTCGACGAGCCGGCCTACTCGTGTTCCGAAGTGCTCACCGAATAGAGCGCGAGTCCAGGCACATGAGGCCTGGAGTGCACGCTCATCCTCGGGCCCCCGCATCCCGAAGTACGGAAAGTGATGCAGGTACTCCCCAAAAATCGACTCGCAGTCGGCCGCGTACTTGCGTGTGTCTAGTATGTGCTGGTGCCAAAACTCATCGACTACTCGCGGCGGGACGACCTTGTGCGTCGAGGATGAGCTCGCTGTTTGCAGCGCTAGGAAACGCAGGTAGAGGTCTTCCGCCTCGGCGGTCTTCTCTTGCCCCCAACCCAGACCGTGTTGCTCGTCCATGAGTTTTCGTCTGACCATGGTCAGATCGAGACTCTTGGCTCTTTCGTACGCCTGCATTACGGTACCGTGCAGGCGCCGATCGGATGGTTGGTGCATGACTTCTCCGCCTCTCTCTACGCGGCTTCTAGAGACCACGAGCACGTATCGTTAGCATTAGCTTACGCAGGATCTCCCTCCTGCGCAACAGGGCGATCGGCCCTCAGTCGCTTGTTCTCGACCGCTCGGATGGCGGCGGCGGGATGCGGTTCCCTCGGCGCGGAGCACTTCGACTCTGCAGCTACGAGGATCCGGTCGCTCCACGGCTTCGGCCTGCCGTGACGGACAGCACGACCACTTCCGTGGGGTCCAAATACACGGCCGTGCTCAAATGCTCGTGATTGCGGCGAACTCTCCTGACCGGGGCCTGCAAGTCAGCTCTGTTTACAGGCTCAAGGAGAGAAGAACGCTGGAGCGCGATCGGCTGCCGTTCGACTGCCGTTCGACTGCCCACCGAGGGCAGCCTGACGTGAACGAGGCCACAGGGTTCGGCTTTGAGCCTCGGTCGAGTATTTGGGCCACACGGGTTCGCGGTCGAGCTGTGCTAAGGCTCAGCAAGTCAAGCGGCTTGAGAGGCCACCGGGGAGAGCGCGTCAGGAACAACCGCAGGGGACGGCTTGAACAACCAGTAGGCGAGAATGAGCCAGATCACGCCCTGGTCAATGGTTGCGCTCTCAGTCGCGATGGTTTGGCCACTGTGCAAGCCAACTACAAGCAGACTGGCTTCCACAATGGAGAGCAGAACCGCCGTTCGGACGGCGTGCTCCCACAGGCGTGGGCGCGGTGGCTGGAATCCGAGGCCCCAGCAGGCCCACCACAAGATCGGTGTCGCGAGAACGAGAACGTTGATGCTGTCCACGAACAGAATTCCCGCGAGTGCCAAGAAAACGAACCGCCCATTCGAGAACTCCCAACCCCGCTTCGGACGGCGCTGCATCCACGAGGCCCCCAAGACAGCGAGGATCCCAGCCAGAGCGTGCGTGGCCCATCCTTGCCATGCTCGGTCCGCGCGCCATATCTGCCCCCACGACACGTCCTCCATCCAACTGGCACGCACTTCGCGCCACGTGGCCGAGGCTGCATCGCTTGCGCCGATGTCCCGATGGCTCAGCGCAAAGGATGCTCGGGCAGCTTCGGCATCGCCTTCCCCTGGTCCCGACCGGGGGCGAGACATCATCCGTTGTCCGACCTCCTTGGCCACGCGCTCCTCAGTTGTCCAATTCAGAATGCGCAGGCATGGGACATCCCCAGAGCTCATCAATTCTTGCAGGTCGCTAGTGCCCTTGCCGAAGAACCCGATATCGGGACTCCCTGCAGGCGACGGCTCGTCGGTGCGGATTAGACCCAGGGCAACACAGGCAATTGCAAGCCCGTCCCTCCAGCCAGTTCCGTAGGCTGGCGGGAAGCGATCGGCCAGGACTTCCCGTACCCCTCGTGGATCCAGATTCACCACCTGGGCCACGTCTTCCGCGAGATCCTCGTCGCCCAGTACGAGGGCGCCGAGGATGGAGGCCGGTAGCCGGCCGGTGAAGGCAATGCCGTCGACATTGACGGAATGTCCCTTTGGCCAACGCAGGTCAAGAGCATCGACGGCCCGCGCAACTCTTGAGGCATCCGGGAAGGACGGGCGAGTGACTCCAGTGCGGAAAAGGTCCCCCCAATGTGCGAGGCTGCCGGAGGCGGGTTGCGCGACCGTCTCCTCCAAAACAGCCACCACGGCCACCGCGCTGCCATACCCCGCGAGTCGCACGAGAGGTTCCCCCAGTTCGAGGCCGCGTGCATCGAGCGCTACGAAATGCTGTCCGATGTGGTTGATCGACACGTGGATCAAACCCAACCCGATGACGTGAAGCTCCTCTTGTGATCCGAAGTACTTCCCCGAGAAGGTCGCCACCACGCGCCTGTTTTCAAACTCCGGCGGCAGCTCGTGTACGTTCGCGCCAATTGGAAACGAACTGATGTGTGTCACGCCGTACGAATGGCCCTTGTACGCACTCACTGCCGGATGCTCATAACCGAGCTTCCCAGCGAATTTCCCCACCGTGAGTGGAATGACGATTTCGTCTAGCAGCGCGGTTCCGAACCCGTGCCGCGCCATTTGAATAATCCCGATCCGGAGAGAAACGGTTGACTCAGGCGCCGCTGATTCGACCCGTATGGGCCCTCCCGGCTCAAGCGTCGGCTCGGGTACAGACACGCCATTCCTCATCCACAGGCTGATCCCGATCAGGATGGGAAGGGACAGCGATAGAAGCAGAGCCTGAATAGCTGGGCGAGACATCCAAGTAGGATGATAGGGCTTTCGCGTGGATTGGGTCCAGAATTGAAGGTGCCTCCCGGTCATTCGCGCGGCAGCGCCCACTGGGCAGGTGGCGTCCTTCTACTTGAACCCGGACGGAGAAGCA
>CAYYHT010000573.1:0-5270 GCA_964471355.1 uncultured Enterobacteriaceae bacterium | reverse complement strand
CAGCAGCAGCTTCCATCATGGGAGCCGGGGAAATGTGGAAGGACGCTGCGGTGCCACACAGGGCCAACACGCCGGTCTCGTTGTCCTTGTCGTAGGACATCGCGGTGATGATGGCCTGCAGCTCGTCGCGGAAGTGCTTCGGGAACAGGGGGCGAATCGGCCGGTCGATGAGACGGCAGATCAGGGTCTCGCGCTCGGAAGTGCGGCCCTCACGCTTGAAGTAGCTGCCGGGAATGGTGCCGAAGGCGCCATTGCGGTCCTGGTAGTCCACCATGAGCGGCAGGTAGTCGAGCGGGCGCCAGGCCTTGGCTACGACGGTGGTGCAGAGCAAGCGGCTGTCGCCACAGGTCACCACAACGGCGCCTGAGGCTTGCTTGGCGAGCTTGCCAGTTTGGAAGGTAATGGTCTTGCCGCCGATCTCGACGGACTTTTCTACGACGTTCATATGTGTCGTCTTTCCTTGGTTGGAAGACGAGACTCCGCGTCGTCCGGGCTGCCACTTCACAGGCCTGGACGGGATGACTGCTCATGCAATCAGCCCGCTGAGGACTGCGACTGCGCCGTGCCACACGGAGACTCGTCGGGTTTGAAAATGCTTTTTTGAAAGAGCAAAGGCGGAGCCGAAGCCCCGCCTTGGATGGCATCCGCTACTTGCGGAGGCCGAGACGCCCGATGAGCGACTGGTAGCGAGCGACATCGTCGCTGCGCACGTACTTCAGAAGCTTGCGACGCTGGCCGACAAGCTTGAGCAGACCGCGACGGGACGAGTGGTCCTTTTTGTGGGTCTGGAAGTGCTCGGTCAGGTAGGAAATTCGTGCCGTAAGCAGAGCGATCTGGATTTCGGCGGAGCCGGTATCACCGGGCTTGGTAGCGTATTCTTCGACAATCTTGTTCTTGTCGACGGCATTCAGAGCCATGTGTAGGACCTCGATGGGTATCGCATCTCCCAGCCTAAGCCGGAGAGAGCGAGGGATTAGCGGGTGCATATGCTCCGTTCGGAGCCTCCCGTCAAGCCAGGACGCGCAGCGACTTTCCGCCTTGCGGACCATTCTCGGCGACGGCGAGTAACTCTCCGCCGGTCACCACCGCGTATCGTTCCCCAGTGCCAGCGTCTGCGCATGCTGGCGGCTTGGCGCCGTTGCGAACCGCGGTGGCCACAGCTCCTTCGACCACAACCCTGGGCAGGTGTGACAGAGCCGCAAGAGGACTCACCACCCGAGCCAACACTTCACCGCGCACCTCGTCGCGAGGCCGCCAGCGCACTCCACCGCGCTTGCGACCCATAAACACCTCGCGCCAATCGTGACCGGCCTCGGCCGCAACCATGGACCCGAGCTGTTCGAAGTCGAGCGACCCCTCGAGCATGAAGGGTCCGCTCTGGTCGCGCCGCAACGCGCGCAAGTGGCCGCGGCTGCCCAACGCTGTCGCGATGTCGTCTCCGAGCACACGCGCATAGGTGCCTCGGCTGCAGCTAAGCAACACCCGCAATGATTCCGGCGTGCGCTCGATGATGGACAACGAATAGACGGTGATCGGCCGTGGTGGCACCGTCACAGTCTTCCCTTCACGCGCGTACTTGTACAGTGCTTTGCCGTCCTTCTTGACGGCGCTGTAGGCCGGCGGCGTCTGCAGACGGTCGCCCGTGAAACTGGCCAATACGCTGTCGACATCGGCGTCGCTGAAGTCGGGAATCGGAGCCGTTTGAATCACCTCACCCGTGAGGTCGCCGGTGTCCGTGGCCGCCCCGAGGGCGATGGTCGCGTCGTAGACCTTGACCGACTCGTCGAGGAAGCGGATGAGCTTCGTCGCGCCGCCGAGAGCCAGAGGAAGCACTCCTGTCGCGAACGGGTCGAGAGTTCCCGTATGACCGACCTTCTTGAGTCCGGTGACCGCACGAACGGTGGCCACCACATCGTGAGACGTGATGCCGGCTGGCTTGTCGATGACGAGGAAACCCTCCATCAGTCTTGAACCTCTTCGTCGTCCGTTTCGCCCTGTTGCGCGGCCTCGCGAGCTTCGCGTTCGGCCCGAGTGGTGTTCAACAGGTTGGAGACAAACATGGCGTGCTCGGTGTGGGTGTCCACTTCGAACACCAGCTCCGGCGCGTGACGCAGCCGAAGCGCACGACCGATCGGACCACGCATGCTGCGAGCCGCGTCGGACACCGCCTCTGCAAGCTGTTCACCCACGTCTCCGCCGCCGAGAGGGCAGTACTGAATCACCGCCCGGCCAAGGTCTTTGGTGACCGCAACGTGAGTGATTGAGATCGGCTCCAGCCGCGGGTCTTTCATCTCGGTCCGCAGTCGCTTGGCGACCTCGCGGTGAATCATTTCGGCGATGCGCTCGTGCCGATAGCCCCCCATGGGGACCTCCAGGAATTCGCTGGGCTAACGCATCCGCGCGGACGTGCCCGGCACAGGATGCGCATCTGCGGCGGGGCTAGTTTCCGAGCAGCCGTGGAAGCGTGGTCGAGTCCTGTTCCCGCTTCCAGAACGCGTTGTCGCCGAGCACATCCATCAGAACGTCCTTGTTCGTGGGCACTCCTTCGACGATGACCTCGGCGAGTGCCGCCTTGGCTCGCACGATGGCCGCATGGCGGGTCGGGCCGGTGACGGTCAGCTTACCCAAGACAGGATCGGTATCGGCGTTGCACTCGAAGCCGATGTCCGTGCCCCACTCCATGGTGACGCCATCACCCTCTGGTGCGCCCAGGTTTTCGATCATGCCCTCGGGGCGGCTCATGTCCGCCGGGTCGACGTGCAAGATGCGCAGCTGCAGACCAAACTTGTTCGGTTGACTGGCCATGCCGTCCCAATCCAACGGGTTGCCCGTGCAGACGCGCATCTGGGTGCTGATCAAGTCGATTCCGTAGACTTGTTCGACCAAGCTGAATCCGCTGGTCAGCCGGCAACTGAATCCGAGCAGATACCAGCCACCGTCTGGGGTGAGCGCCCAGGACACTCGACCCACGCCCGTCCAGCCCAGCTTCTGAGACAGATAGACCGCGGCATCGCCGAGGCGCTCGGGCAGGTCGCCGCCCACAACCTCGGTCCCCATCTCTTCGATCCAGGTGTGGTAGTTCGCCTTGATCGAGCCATCAGTGTGGCCCAAAAACGCCGTTGCTCCATGGTGGTCGCCGACCACCACCGTGCCGATATGCCGCATGCGACCCACAGCGCGCTCGAGGTATACGCGTCGGTCGCCCTCTAGCTTCTGGGAAAGGTCCCGCATGGCCGCCATGGCCGACGGAAGTTCTTCCTGGCTGTTCACGACTCTAAAGATGCCAGCGGCCACGCTCTTGACGAACAGGGGAAAGCCGAGCTGCGCCCCCGCCGCGATGCCATCTTCCGCTTCGGGAATGACGTCCGACGCCGGAATCAGGGGAATGCCGAGCTCTGACGCTGCGGCACGCAAGCCCATGCGGTCCTGCACGCGCATCAGCGCTTTGGGGTCGGCACCGATGACGGGGATGTTCGCCGCGATTGCGATGTCGAACAGCTCAGGCCTCTCGGCCAGGAAGTTGCAACCGGGATGAATGGCGTCGCACCCCGCGTCCATTGCTGCGGACACGATGCGGCGAGGATGCATATAGGTGTCGTCGACTGTCCGACCGTTCAAGTACATGTCGTAGTCGGCCTCTTCGACCCAAGGACCTTCGACATCGACCTCTGAAAATACAGAGACGGTCTCGATGTCACGCTCTTTGAAGAACCGAATCAGTCGTCGAGCCATTTCGCCGCGACTGGCTATGAGCACCCGTTCCACTCGCCACCCCGCCACGGAAGAAGGCGGGAAGGTATCACAGGCGATATCTGTGCTCTATGAGGATCGGAATCGTAGGCCCGGGGCGGCTCGGGCGCTCACTCGCAGTGCTGCTCGACAGAGCCCAGCACCAAACCACCCTGTTCTCGCGTGGCGAGGCTCCGGTGGGCGACGTGATCCTGCTCACGGTTCCCGACGACGCCATCGCCACCGCTGCGGCGGCCCTGCCCGCCACTGCGTCCGTGGTCCTCCATTGCAGTGGTTCCCGAGACATCGATGTGTTGCGGCCGCACCAGCCCGCCGGCAGCCTCCATCCGCTCATGACTTTTCCCGGATTGCACGCGCTGCCCGACCTTTCAGGCGTTCCCGCGGCCCTCGCCGGGGACCCCCAGGCCGTCGAGGTCGCACGACAGCTTGCTGTCGATCTTGGCATGTCGCCGTTCGAGATCACTGGCGATCGGCGGCTGTACCACGCGTCCGCCGTCATCGCCGGCAACTTCGCCACAGTGCTGCTTCAGGCCGCGACAACCGCCCTGCGCCAAGCAGGTGCGCCCCACGATCGCGCGGCTGAGATCCTGCTCCCTCTCGCCCTGCAGAGCCTTCGAAACGCTCCCCCCGAACCCTCACAGGCCCTGACCGGACCCGTTGTTCGCGGCGACGCTGACGTCATCGCAGGACACCTCAAAGCCCTGGAAGAAGCTGGACTCACAGAGATCTTAACGCTCTACTCGGCGCTGACAGACCACACGCGAACGCTCCTCTAAGGGAACCATCCTGGCTCGCTCGTGACCATTGAAGGGAGCCGCCGGGTTCCCAAGATGGGTCTTGCCGGTGCGGAAACCGGTGCTAAGTTGAACTTGGATGTGACGAGGAGCAGGCATGCTTGATGCCTACATCATCAACAGAATCCGCCAGGAAAAAGAGCGCGAGGAGCGTGACGGATCCTTCGTCCCGCTGCGCATTGAGAAGGCACCTCCACAGGTGCCCGACCGACGCCGCAACGGTGACGCGGACCGCGACGAGCAGACCGACGAACGCGGCAGCGTAATCGTCGACTTTCTCTGCTAGCTCGGACCTCTTGAACCTGGCCCCGACGCCGTACGGCTTCGGGACAAAGGACTATTCTCTAAAGAATGCGACCAAGGTCGCACGGCTCTAGAGCTTGCCCAGGTCCAAGCCAGACTCGGCAGCGAAGACGCCCAAGCCCTTGCGGTCGATGGTGCGCATGGCACGCGTCGACAAGCGAACACGGACGAAGCGGTTGCCTTCTTCCCACCACAGGCGACGCCAGTGGAGGTTGGGAAGCTGACGCTTCTTGGTCTTGATGTTGGAGTGGGACACGTGGTTTGCGACGTTTGGACGCTTGCCCGTGAAACTGCATTTGCGAGACATCTCGCACCTCTGATGCGTTGAACGGCCGCCGAATAACGATGCAGCCGCCTCGCGGCAAGCTCAGCTTCGCAGTCGAACGAAGACCCGGCCGTTAACCACCTTCAACTCGTGGGTAT
>CAYYHT010000572.1:0-5281 GCA_964471355.1 uncultured Enterobacteriaceae bacterium | reverse complement strand
TGCGCCTGACACCCTCTGGTGAGCTGAAGGTGCTGGACTTCGGCATCGCGAGCGCCCAGCTCTCTACCCGCGAATCACGCACCGGCGTGCGCATGGGAACTGAGCTGTACATGGCTCCCGAGCGGTTCTATAGCAAGGACGATGACCCGAGCAGCGACGTGTACAGCATCGGAGCCACGCTGGCCGAGCTGATCTTGGGGGAGTCCCTGGGCAAGACCCCAGTCAAGGAAGACGACCACACGGCCTGGGTGGCAGACGCCAAAGCACGGCTGACCAACGCGGCCAGCGCAGACGTCGCGGCACTCTTGGCCACCACACTGCAGTTTGATTTCTCGGCACGTCCGACCGCCTCGCAGCTCGGTCTGGAGCTCGAGAAGCTGGCACGCAGCGCCGACGGCCCCCAGCTGACGGCGTTTGCGAGTCGGTTGTTCGAGGACCACGCCCAGCTGTTGAAGCCCGGTGAACCGGTGACCGGCGAGCTGTTGGCGGGCTCAACCCTTGATCCGAGCCCGACGAGCACGTTCACCGGCCTCACCGAGCCCCCGGCTCCACGGGCCAGCACGCCCACTCCACGGGCGACCCCCGCCCAGCTCCGGCGACGCGAAGAGATCTCCCGCCGCCAGAGTCTGGGAAAGACGTTGCTCGGCGTGCTGGGCGCGGCTGCGGTCTGCATCACTGTGGTGACCGGCGGTGCTGTCTACTCCCTGACGCAGCAGGGGCAGGCAGCGGCAGAAGTGGTCGAGCCAGCCATCGTCACCACGGCCGAGGCCGCGCCGATTCCAGTGCAGGTGTTCGAGCCGTTGTCAGTGCCCCAGGCTGCACCGGTGGCTGAAGCCGCGGTCGAGGCCGCTGCCGAACCCATTGTCGAAGTGCAGCCCAAGCCCCGTCCGACGAAGCGGGCGGACAAGCCGACAGCAAAGCCTGCACCCGAAACGGTCGCCCCTCGCGGTACCGAAGTCGACCGTGCGATGTTTGTGGTCACCAATGCCTCATCGGTGACCGTCAGCTGCGGAGAATCACAGCGCAGCGGCAGCACCAGTGTGCGCATGCGCAAGTTCACGGCGGGCCTGTGCACCGTGTCTGCTGTCGTGGCCGAACACAGGGTTCAGACCGAGCTGGTGGTCGATCGACCGCGCTCCGTCGAATGCGTGTTTGAAACGGACTCACTTCGTTGCGAATGAGTTCGTAACCGTCCTCGGCACGCTGCGTAAGGGGGTTAGACGGGGCCGGAATGGTCTTGCCCCAAACCGACGAGGAACTGATGCGAGCGTACGTCGCAGGCGACGATGCGTCGGCTGATGTGCTGTTTGATCGGTACGCCGGCAGCGTCTATTCGCTGATGAATCGCTACGTGCGAAATCCCGAGCAGGCTCGGGATCTGTGTCAGCAGGCCTTTCTGCAGATCCACCGTGCGCGCCATGACTGGGACCCGTCCCGTGCTGTCAAGCCGTGGTTGTTCACGGTCGCTGTGAATGTGCGACGCGATTGGCACCGTCGCCACGTGCGCCGACCCCAGGGGCACTCCGTGGGCGAGGCACCTTTGGAGTGGATGCCCACCGACGGAGGCCAAGAGGCCGCCAGCGAGGCCATTCGCCTGCGCAACGCCGTCGGTCGGCTGCCCGAGCCCCTGCGCGAAGTCATCGAGCTGCACTGGTTCGAGGGCTTTCCCATGCGCGAGATCGCCGAGATGAGCGGCCTGTCCCACTCGGCCATCAAGGTCCGCGCTCACCGCGCCTACAAGCTGCTGCGGACCGAACTAGGGGACGTCGCCGATGGGTGAATTCGACGACATCCGCGCCCAGCTCGAGGCACAGTTCGGCAAGCCCGGCGAGCCCACGACCCCGGCGAACCATGACGAGAACAAGATCTCTGCGGCTGCGGCCCGCGCGGCCGATGGCTCCATCAAGAGCCTGGCGACCCCTGTCCGACGAGGCTTGTTGCTCACGGTCGCTCTTGGCATCCCGCTTGTGGCCGCGCTGTTCACACCCAGAGTGGACCTGTCGCTCATCTCCATGTCGCGCATGGTGCTGCTGCTGACTCTGCACACCGGTGTCTTGGTCGCCGCATCTTGGAGCGGCATGCGGGCGTTTACGCGCCTCGAGTCCGGGCCGTCCAAGGCCAATGGCTTGGTGGCCCTGGCTGTGGGGTCGCTGATGCTCACCCTGGCACTGGGGCCGGCGCACATGGACCACCCCAGCTCGCTGATGGGTGTGGCCGACGACTTTGCCGGCCGAGCCCTGCTGTGCTTCATCATGGGCGGCATCGTCGGCTTTCTGCCCTTGGTTGCGGCGCGCGTGCTTGACCGTGGCGATCAGCCATGGCTAGGCAAGGGAGCCCTGTTGGGTGGCGTGGGAGCCGGTGTCGCCGGCAACCTCTACCTGTTCCTCCACTGCCCGATTGTGTGGCCCTCGCACATCTTTACCGGGCACATCACGGTGTTGGGCTTCTATCTGGTGTTGGTGCTGGGCTTCGATGCCCTCGACAGTCGCGCGCAGAAGACCAGCTAGTCCAGTACTGACTACAGCTCGGCCTCGAAGCTCGCGTTCATGGTCATGGTGCCGTCGCAGGGCAGCTCGGCACCCAGGTAGGACTCGGCCACCGGGCACAGAGCGCCGTCGCAGTAGGCCGTCGCATCGAGAATGGCGGTCAGCTCGGTGTCGCTGTAGAACTCGCCGCCTCCCGACCAGGTCAGGGACAACACGGTGCCCGATATGTCGTACAGATCGCGGGCACCATTGCAGGTGAACGTGGTGTCCTGGCGCTCGCAGTCGATGTCGTAGCTCTCCCCATCATCAAACAAGATTTGCATGGTGAAGGTGCCGTCGTCGTTCATGGTGAGCTCGAAGGTGTCCTTTTCAGCCTCGGGGTCCGGTTCCTCGCCCAGAATGCCGCCGCACTCATCCTTGAGAATGCCGCGAGAATCAACAGCCCACATGCCCGCCAACGGCACGATCGGCTCGGCCACGATGTCTGCTTCGGGCTCTGGAACATCTGCGCAGGCGGCGATGAACAGGAAGAGGGGCAGGGCGAAGAGTGGGCGCATGAGGGTTCTCCAGAGTGCATTCGGTGGAAGTGCAGCGTGGATAGCGTACGATGAGCCACTAGTCAATAAATGACTACTCGGCCTTTTCGCGGTGGGTGATTACGGTTCAGGGTGGAGGTCGCATGAGCGACGACGAACCCCGCGAACTCAAGGCACCCAGCTGGGCCGAGCGCGTGCAGCGCATCGGCTTCATCGAGCTGTTCGAGAAGTACCGGCAGCAGTCCGTGCACAAAGACACGCAGCTGCCATTTGAGCCGACACGCAAGCCCCAGGCCTACACCATCGAGCGGCTGGCCTTCGAGACCGGACTGGGCATGCGGGTGGCTCTGGCGGTCTTCATGCCCATCATGGGCTTGGTCTTTGCTGGGTCCTTCTTCTGGGACTGGCACGGCATCGTGCGCAGCTGCTCGGTCGCCGGCATGATTGGCTTTGCGACGAACTGGGTCGCCATCAAGATGCTGTTCTGGCCGCGCGAGAGTCGGCCGATCTTTGGGCAGGGGCTGATTCCCAGCCAGCGGGACCAGCTGATCGAGAAGGTCGCCGACGAGGTGCTCGAGAACCTGATCAACGAGGCGCTGATTCTGCGAAAGGTCGAGGAGACGCGCATCGTCGAGCGGTTCACCGAAGCGGGCATCGAGAAGCTCAAGGCCGTGACCAAGGACCCGGAGTTCCGCGAAGACGTGCGGCGCATGATCTTGACCTATGTGAGCGAGCTGACCCGCAACGAGACGTTCCGCGATGGACTCGCGAACAAGGCCGAGACCGCGGTCGAGGAGTTCATGGGGCCGGGCTTTCGAAGCTTTCTGGTGCGGCGCCTCAAGAACGTCTGGCGCGGCCCGCTGGTCGACGCCGTCAACAAGCAGATCGAGGAGCTGGACGGCACCGTCGATGGGGGACTCGAACACATCGACGGCATCTTGGAGCAGCTGCCAAAGGCGCTCGAGGCGCGCGAAGAGGAGATCGACCGCGTGCTCACCCGCATGCTGCTGGGCTTGGTGCGCGAGGTCGATGTGCGCGAGATCGTGCTGGAGCAGCTCGCGACGGTCACCCCCGAGCAGCTCGAGCGCGGCTTCAAGGAGTTCAGCGACGACAAGCTGTCGTTCATCACCTTGCTAGGGGGCATCTTGGGCGTGGTCGGCGGCACCGTCATCGTCTGGCCAGGCCCCAGCATCGCGTTGATGGCCGGGGCACTCGCTGGGTTGCTGACCCTGGACATCATCGGCAAGCGACTCATGGAGAGCCGCTTCTGGCCCAAGCGCTCCTAGGAGTCGCCGGCGCTTGGGTCCTTGATGACCTGGGGCTCGAAGTCGTCCCGGACTGCGTTGGTCAGCTGCTCGGCGTACTCGGCCCAGCGGCCGGTCATCTGGAAGCCCCACTTGTCTTTGACCTGGCGGCAGTGGTTCAGGTCGACCTCGCTGACCAACACGCCATCTTTGGTGCGTGACAGGCCAGGGGTGCGGTCGCCGTTGGGGGCCGAGATGTAGGAGCTGCCGTAGAAGTGGCCGAACTCTTTGTGGGCCTTCTTGCCATCACCAGAGGTGAACTCGTTGGGGAAGGACTCGGTGCCGATGCGGTTGATGGATGCCGTGAAATAGTTGTTGGCGATCGAGGCACAGCGCGCTTCGATGCCCCACAGCGGCTCGGACAGAGCGCCGACGGTGGCCGACGGATTGAACACGATCTCGGCGCCGTTGACGGCGAACATGAACCAGTTGAGGGGATGGTGGCGGCCGTAGCAGATGTTGACGGCGACCTTGCCGAAGTCGGTCTGGAACACGGGCCAGCCGTTTTCCCCCTCCATGTAGTAGGTGGACTCGTTGAAGTCACCGACCCGTGGAATGTGGTTCTTGCGGTGCTTGCCGATGATGTTGCCGCGGTTGCCGATGATGACGGCGGTGTTGTGGATGGTGCCGCCGTGGCGTTCATCGCGCTCGAGAATCGGGCTGACGATGACCATGTTGTATTTACGGGCGAGCTTGGCAAGGAACTGGGTCGACGGCCCATCGACGGGCTCGGCAAACTCGAGCCAGGGGTGCTTCTCGCGGGTGCAGAAGGCAAACGGCATGGTCCAGGCTTCTTGCAGGCCCAGCACGTTGCAGCCCATCTCGCCGGCGGCGTGGACCATCTGTTCGGTGCGGTAGGCGAGTGCTTGGTATTGCTCGACGACTGGTGCCGAGGTCGAGGCGACCATCGCGTTCTGGATGACGCCGATGCGCACGATGCGCGCGTCGCGACGCT
>CAYYHT010000571.1:0-5298 GCA_964471355.1 uncultured Enterobacteriaceae bacterium | reverse complement strand
CTGGGATCTTGCGGCCGGTGAGGCCCGCCTTGGACATGGCCTGCAGCGCGGTGTCGATGCCCGTCTTGCTGCCCGAGATGACGCCCTGACGCGGGTGATTCCGGTTGGCCAGCACCACTCCATCGTTCAGGGGCTCGAGCACGGCCTCGATGTCGGCCAGCGATGCACTGACCGCAGCCATGGTGCCTCGGTCACTGCCCTTGTCGGCCATCGCTTCGCCACGAATGCGCGAGGCGGTGAACAGCCCGTCTTCGGTCAGGACGCCCGCCGCATGCAGGGCCACAAGCTCGCCATAGGAATGGCCGGCGAAGGCATCGGGCTTGATGCCGAAGCTCGAGAGCACGCGCCACATGCCAACGGACACAGCGCCGATGGCCGGTTGAGCCCACTCGGTGGCGGTCAGCGCCTGTTGCTGTGCTGCTTCGGTGTTGGAGTCAAAGGCCGACGGCGGGAAGATTCGAGGCGAGAGTCGCTCGCGTCCCGCCTTGGCGAAGTGGCTGTCGGCGCGGTCGAGTGCGGCGCGGGCGGCTGCATGGCGCAGTCCGAGGGTGCGTCCCATCGCGACGTACTGGCTTCCTTGGCCGGGGAAGAGCACAGCGAGCTTGCGGTCTGCATCGGTCGGGACCGCGTAGGTGACGCCGTTCTTGGCCGCCGGGGCGTCGAGGACCAGCTCCCGTGCGATGGCCAGCCTGTCCTGCAGCTGGGCCATGGTGTCGGCGGTGAACGAGACCACGTGGGGGCCAGGTGTCCAGGCGGACAGGACAGCGTGGGCAGCGCGGGCGAGTGTGGCCTGGTCGCTGTCGACGAGCAGCTTGCTCAGGGCGGCGGCTGATTCAGCGGCGAACAGGAACAGCTCGGTCTGGGCGGGGTGCAGCGGCTGTACGACGTCGGCGTCGCCGTACTCTTCGAGCACCACGTGGAAGTTGGAGCCGCCGAAGCCGAAGCTATTGACGCCGGCTCGGCGTGGGTGGTCATCGCCGCGGACCCAGGGGCGCGCATCTGTGTTGATGTACAGCGCCGAATCTTCGATGCCGAGCTTGGGGTTGGGTGTGTCGACCTTGGCCGTGGGCGGCAATACCCGCTGGTGCAGGGCCAGGGCCGCCTTGACGATTCCGGCAACTCCCGCGGCGCTCTTGGCGTGGCCAATCTGGGACTTGACCGAGCCCAGAGCGACGGAGCGCGGTGCGGCTCCGACCTCGTTGAAGATGGCCTTGAGTCCAGCGAACTCGACCGCATCGCCGACCTTGGTGCCGGTGCCATGGGCCTCGATCAGCTCGACGTCCTCGAGTCCAAACTCGACCTGTTCATAGGCGCGTCGCAGCGCCTTGGCCTGGCCGCCGGAGTCCGGCGCATAGATGCTCTTGTTGCGGCCGTCGCTGCTGGCTCCGATGGACCGGATGGTCGCGTAGATGCGGTCTTGGTCGCGCTCGGCGTCGTCCAGGCGCTTGAGCACCAGAATGGACAGTCCCTCGCCCAGCAAGATGCCGTCGGCATCGGCATCAAATGGGGTCGCATTGTTGCTCTGAGACAGCGCGGGGGTCCGGCTGAAGCACATGTGCATGAAGATGTCGTTGAGGGCATCGACACCGCCCGAAAGCATGATGTCGGCCTTGCCCGCCTCGAGCTGGCTGAGGGCGAAGTCCATGGCGGCCAGCGACGAGGCACAAGCGGCGTCGACCACGCAGTTGGGTCCGCCCAGGTCGAAGCGATTGGTGATGCGGCCGGCGACGACGTTGCCCAACAAGCCCGGGAAGGTCTGCTCGGTCCACGTGGGCAGGTGCTTGCCGATGTCGTCGACGATGCTGTCCTGCAGATCGCCCGTGATGCCATGTCGCTTGAGGGCTGATCGCCACTGCGGTCCGCGCAGCCGCGAGCCGGCCACGACGGCCATTTCTTGCGTGCCAGTCACCCCCAGAATGACCCCGGTGCGGTCCTTGTTCCAGTCGCTTCCGTTGGGGTCGAGGCCCGCGTCCTTCATGGCCTCTCGGGCGACGATCAGGGACAGCAGCTGGGTGGTGTCGATGCTCTCGAGCTGGCTGGGAGGAACCCCCCACTCCATTGGGTCGAAAGGCACCTTTTCGAGGTAGCCGCCCCGCGTGGCCCAGGTGGTGTCTTGCACGCTGTGGTCGTCGTCGTGGAAGTCCTTGGGGGACCAGCTGAAGTCCTCGGGCACGTCGGTGATGCAGTCGCGGGCCGACGCGATGTTCGCCCAATACTCCGCCAGGTTCTGCGCCTTGGGAAACAGGGTCGCAATGCCGACGATGGCGATGGGAGTGGGGCTTTTTCGAGTGCTCATGAGTCTCTCAGGCCAATGGCCGTGGGGTCCAGGTCTGGGCCTGGGTACCGGCGTCGACGCCCTGCTGCTGCAGCATGCGGGCTCGGGTGATGGCGGCGGCTCCCGCCAAGAGATTTGCCGCGACGGTCACGACCTTGCGCTGAGCGGGGTCGGCCAGAAAGGTGCCGGCGGTCCAGCCATTGAAGGCTCCGATGCCGGGTCCACACCAGACCTGCACGTCTTGGCGACGGGTCTCGTCTCCGCCGATGGCCCAGCGGCTAGACAAGCCGAGGTACCAGCGAAAGACCAGCGCCATCTTGTGCTTTGGGTCGGCGTTGGCGCGCTCGACCTGGCGTGGGTCACGCTCGGTAAAGAAGGCCTCGCAATCGGCCCAGACGTCGGCTGCTGGGCGACGCAGGATGGTCTTTTCGACCTGTGCGAGCACGTCGGCGGGGATGTCGTCAAGGGAGTCGTACTGGCGCCACAGGGTGTAGAGCTTGTGGCCACGACTGGCGAACATGGTTCCGCGCTTGAGCACTTGGACTTCGACTCCGGCTTCGAACATGTCCGAGGCCGGGGCCATGCCCACATCGGCGACCTTGGCATCGGCGAGCATCGCCTTGACCATGGGGCTGGTGCCGGACTCGACGCAGGCCTGGTTGACGGTGCCTGTGAGCACGAAGGCAGCGCCCATTGCAAAGGCGGCAGCAGCGGCAGCGGGGGTGCTGATGCCACCAGCGGCGCCGATGCGCACGGTACGGTCGTAGCCTTGCTCTTCGACAATGCGGTCGCGCAGTGCGCACATCAGGGGAATGAGCACGGGGGATGCTTGATTGTCGGTGTGCCCGCCCGAGTCGGCCTCGGCGATGAGGTCATCGGCCATGGGCACCATGGCGGCATGAGCGGCTTCGTCTGCGGTCAGTCGGCCGTCGGCCACAAGGGCGTCGAGCATCTTTTTGGGAGCCGGCCGCAGGAACTGGATGGCGACTTCTTCGCGGCTGACCTTGGCGAACAGGTGGTTGGGAACAACGATGCGGCCGTCCGGGCCGCGATGGATGCCGGAGCAGCGGTAGGTGACGACCTGAGGCGTCAGGCGCAGGTAGGCGGCGGCCGAGACGTTGCGCACGCCACGAGCGAGGTAGAGCTCGACGGTCTGCCACTCTTGGTGCGGCTCGGCAGGGGAGTGGATCAGGTTGAAGCCATAGGCCCGGTCGCCGACGGCGGCCTGTACTTCATCGATGGCGGCGGTGATGCGCTGCGTGGACAGGCCGGCAGCTCCGAAGAAGGCCATGAGGCCGGCATTGGCCATCGCGATGACAATGTCGGTGCTGCCGATGCCGTTCGCCATGGCGCCAGCGACGTAGTTGGCGCGGACTCCGTACGCCTGCTGAAAGCTCTGGTCGCCGAGATTGGCTGGGGGCAGTGCGGGCACCCAGGCCACGACATCTCGCCCGGCGAGCTGGCTGAAGTTGGCCGTGACCACGTGGATCTCGCCCTGCTCGCGCACGACGGCGAACGGCTGGTCAAGCCGCTGTAGCGCATCAAGTAGCGCAGTATGTAGAGAACTCCGCGGGTTCACTCAACACCCCGGATCGCAGGACCCCGCCACGTAACTCGTGGGGTTTGCACGTGCCCCTGGCCATCTGGCCAGTGCTCTGCGGATCTGGGCCGAGCCCTTGGCGTTGATCGCGAATCTAGACTCTTTTGTACAGATTGCCGGCAAAGCGGTGGTGGGTTTGTGGGGGCCCGTTACGGACGGGGTCTTTTTCGTATTCCAGCCACTGGCTGACAGGAGATCCGACAGATGTTCGACAAAGCCCTTTCTCTCTTCAATGACGCCTTCCCGGCAACCCTCGAGCTCAGCGCCCACTGCGACGGACCCTGCGGTGTCTACGACCCGTCCTCCGCTCGCATCGCGGCCGAGGCCGGTCTGTCCATGACCAAGAAGATTCTGGCCCTCGAGGTTCCCGCACAGGGTGATTCTGCTGCTTGGGCCAACTACCTGAACAAGCTCGGTCGCTACGTGCAGATCAAAGAAGAGCAGACCCACCTGGCCAAAGAAGAGCTGCTCGTTCTGTGGACCGACTACTTCAAGCCCAAGCACCTCGACGCACACCCTGACCTGCACGACACCTTCTGGAAGGCAGCGAAGCTCTGCTCCGCGGTCAAGGTCGAGGTCAATCTCGAGCACGCCGAAGAGCTGATGGCCACCATCGAGAAGATTCACAACATCTTCTGGGCCACCAAGGGCCGCGACGTCACCTGGTACACCGCGAGCTAGTTCGTGCTGGCTGTCTCCACAGGCGCGGCCGCAGGAGTACTTCACGTACTCAGCGGTCCTGACCACCTCGCCGCACTGGCGCCGATCGCAGTCGATGACCGCGCTCGTGCCGTGCGCATTGGTGCGGTCTGGGGACTCGGCCACGGCACCGGAGTGGTCTTGCTCGGTGCCATGGGCATGGGGGCGGGACAGCTCATCGATCTGCATTGGATGGCCGCCGTCAGCGAGCTGGCGGTTGGTTTTCTCATCATTGCCATCGGGCTCTGGTCGATTCGGCAGGCGTTCGGCATCGTGATTCACGACCATGGTCACCACCATGGCCCGGCGGACCACACCCATGCGCACGTCCACGTCGGCGGGGACACGTCGCACGGGGTGCACACCCATGGCGCATTCGGCATCGGCTTGCTGCACGGAGCCGCCGGCAGCGGGCACCTCTTCGGTGTGCTGCCCTCTCTGGCGTTGCCGCCGGAACAGGCCATGGTCTACCTAGCCGCCTACGTCACCGCCGCCGTCGGCTCCATGGCCGGTTTCGGCTGGGCGCTCGGCGAAATCACGTCACGTGGCGGCCCCCGCGGCGTTCAGAGCCTGCTGTTTGGCAGTGGCTTTGCGGCCATGGCGGTCGGCGTGTACTGGGTCGCGTCCGGCGTGATGGCCTAGGCAGCCGTCTAGCAGGCCGTTGAAAACGGCCCGAAGGGTCTTTTGATGCGGGCTGCGCCAAGGCGGCCGCTGCCCCGGACGA
>CAYYHT010000570.1:0-5306 GCA_964471355.1 uncultured Enterobacteriaceae bacterium | reverse complement strand
GTCGAGAAGGGCTGGCAGGGAGGTCCCCCCAGCACCAATCCACGGTCCAGCAAGAACCTGGGCAATCCCGATCTAGCGACCGAGCTGGGCTACATCCTCGGCGAGAAGGGAAGCTTCGAGAGCCCGGGCGACCACCGGGCGCTCGAGGCAACCGTGAAGCGCTTTCTCAAGCACGACATCGACGTGCTGGCGATCAACGGCGGCGATGGTACAGCGCACACCGCCATCTCGGCCATGGTCCGTTCATATGCAGGCAAGCCGCTGCCGAAGATCATGCTGCTGCGTGGCGGCACGATGAACACGGTGTCGAGCGGCCTGGGCATCTCGGGCAAGCCCGCCCAGCTGCTGGACTACTTGGTCACCCGCTACCACCGCGAGCTCCCGTTCACGACCACCAAGCGGGCATTGCTCAAGGTCGACGGGGACAAGTACGGCTTTCTGTTCGGAAACGGTATCTGTGCCCACTTTCTCGAGGCCTACTACGAGGGCGGCAACCCCTCGCCGCTCAAGGCCGCCACAACGCTGGGCCATGGCATCGTGTCCGGCTTGGTGGGCGGCACCTACTTCAAGACCATGACCCGGCCCTGGGTGGGCTCGGTCGAGGTGGACGGCGAAATCTGGCCGTCACGGGACTGGGTCGCCATCGGCGCGGGCACAGTCGACGACATCGGCATTGGCTTTCGCCCGTTCTACAAGGGGCCCGACCAGGTCGACCACTTTCATGTGATCGGTTTGGACATGCGCGGCCCGGACCTGATCTGGGAGCTGCCGCGGGTCTATAGGGCGCAGCCGATGGGGCATGAGAAGGTCCGTGATCAACTGGTCAAGCACATGGTGCTGCGATCGGAGCAGCCGATTTCGTACATGATCGACGGCGATTTTCTGCGCGGAGGCAAGGAATTGACGGTCGAGGTCGGTCCGGCCGTGGAGTTCATCCTGCCCCAGTGGTGATCCGGGCATAAGATGAAAATTCTCCAGGTTTGCACGGAAAGTTCACGAGACGGCTTGAAATAGCGGATCCACCCTGGATAGACTCCGCCCACTTCGGTGGAGGTTTGTTTGCAACAGCTCGAACGCGGAGACCTGGTCAAGGTCCTGATGGACGACCCCAGTGAAGTGAACCGCTCCAAGGCGCACGCTCAGCTGGGTCGTTTGGCGCTCGATGCCGACAATATGCCCAAGGCGTTGCTGCACTTTCACGAGGCGGTCGATCTCGACCCCACCGACGAGGTCACCCGTGAGGTGCTTCGCGGGCTCGAGCTTCCGCGTGCCGGCCAGTCAAGCCTGTTCGGCAAGCTCTGGCCATGGGGAAAACGGGCTTCGGCCTGATTTTTAGCTCGCTGGAATGATCGCCAGCAGCGTGCCGCCGGCGCGCAACACGGTGACGACCTGCACACCCTTGTCCGTGGCGAGGTGCTCTTTGAGCGCTTCGAGGTCGTACAGCGGCTTCTGGCCCAGCTCGATGATCAGGTCTCCGGGGACCATGCCCATGCGTGCTGCGGGGCTGTCGCGATCGATGCGCAACACGATGACTCCCCGGTCTACCGCGACTCCAAAGTGACTTCGGACTTCGGCTTCGGGGTCGGCGACGGTCATGCCCGACCAGCCGAGCACCTCTTCGGGGAACGTGGGTGGACCGCTGTCGATGCTGCGTTCTTCGGCGGGCAGCACCGAGAGCGTCTTGGGTTCGGCACCCCGAATGACCTCGACGGCGAGGGCGTCTCCAAAGGGCCGCGACAGGACGAGCGCCCGTAGTTCGGCCACCGATGACACGGATTCACCCCCGGCGGAAACGACGACGTCACCACGTCGAAAACCCGCTGCTTCGGCGGGGCTATCGGGCACGACTCGCTCGATTTCGGCACCGCGGCGCCCCTTGTCTCCAGCCACTTCGCCGACGGTCTCGGCGACGATTCCCATCCATGGACGGCGGACATGTCCCGAGTCGATCAGCTCCTGTTTGACGCGCTCGATCATGTTGGAAGGGATGGCGAAGGAAATGCCTGCGTTCTGTTCAAGGCCTGGAGAGAAGATGGCGGTGTTCATGCCAATCACGTCGCCGTTGAGGTCCAACAGGGGGCCGCCGCTGCTGCCTGGGTTCACTGCCGCGTCGGTCTGGATGTAGTCCTGGATTTCGCGTGGAGCCAAGCCTCGGCGTCCCTTGGCAGACACGATGCCGGTGGTCACGGTCGATGCGAAGTCGAAGGGATTGCCGATGGCGACCACGAGATCGCCGACCCGGACGTTGTCGCTGTCGCCAAGATCGAGTGCGGGCCAGGGTCCTTCGGCATCGAGTTGGAGGACGGCGATGTCGGTGCGGGGATCGGTTGCGATCACCCGCACCCCGACCCGCTCGTCGTCATCGGTGAACGCGACCATGCTGGCGGCGCTGCTGACCACGTGGTGGTTGGAGAGCAACAGCCCGTCTTCGCTGATGATGATTCCTGAACCTGTGGCCTCACCAACAATGTCGTCGTCTGGCTCCGGATTCAGGCCGTGGCGCTGGAGCAGTTCTTCGAGCTCGGGACATCGCGCCTCTCGCTTCTCGACTTCGAACCGCACAACCGCTGGGGTAGCGGTTGTAGCTATGCCGGCAAGGGTGTCCTGCAGTTCGCTTGCAGAGTCACCGGGCTTGGCGGAGGCCACCTCGGTGAGCAACACAAGCAGGGAAAGAACGCGCAATGAACCTCGCACCACAGCCGTATTCCTGACAACTGTAGACCAAGTGCAGCGGGAACAAGCGCGTACGCTGATTGTCTGAAGGCATAGGAGGCATCAATGCCCATCACACGCGAAGAGGTTGTCAACGCACTGGCGGGTCACCGTCCCGAAGTCCTGCGTGGGCTGCTCGAGGCCGCCAAGGTGCGCGATTGGGGGGCCGAGACCTCACGCGAGCTGGCCGAGCGCATCGCCGATGCGTTGTGGTGGCACTACAGCACGCCGCTTGGCTACGTCGTGGGCAGCACCTCGCTTGACGACATCGTCGATCACATCTCCGGGCGCATTCAGATCGATGGCGCGCTTCAGCAGGGCGACGCCTGGGAACGTCTCCAGACGATGACCGCGATGTTGGTGGCCGCGCATGGCCCGGTCGCCTTTTCCGATCTCGACGTAAAGCGGCGCGAGAAACTGACGCGCAGCTGGATTCCGCGCAGCCTCTATGGCTCGGGCGCGGTCGGTGGCTTTGGTGCCCGTTTCGTCGGCCTGCAGATCTTGAAGTTCGGTGCCGGTCCAATCGGACGCTGGCTGCCGCTGATTCCTTACGTCGGACCGTGGTTCTTGGCGATTCGCAAGGGCGCGGGCCTCGCTGCCATGCTCGGCGGACCGGTCGGAATCGCATTGTCCCTGCTGACGGTCAACGACGCACTCGGGGTCAACTACGAGAAGCTCGTTCCGCTGTTGTTGGGCGTCGGCGCCCTCGGTCCAGGTGTCGTCGACGTCGAAGAAGTCGACTAGAGCACCGATCAGGTAAAGCGCAGCTTCGCCTCCCTGGGCGGTCTTGGTCCACGACGACGTCTCTCGTCGGTCACGTGCTGAAGCACGCTCCCGCCTCGCGAACGCGCTGCTCGCCGCCCTGGACTCAAGCCTGCCTCAGGGGCCTCGCACCGTTTACCTGTTCGGTGCTCTAGGCCGTGGACCTACTTTCGGGTCCACACTCCGACGTTCTGACCACAGGCCACGGCAACCCAGCGCTCCCCAGCGGCCGCGCTGCTGACTTTGCACGGCGTGCCGAAGCTGTGCCGGGTGAGCGGGGCTCCGGTCGACGCATCGAGCAACAGGGCCTGCGCCTTTGAGGTTCCAACGAGCACAACTCGGCCATCGTCGCTGAACGACACGGAGGTCAGCGGCGCGCCATCGACCTCGGTGCCTGCGGGTGGGGTACCCAGCATTCCCTCGAGCTCTTCCCAACTGACAGAGTGCAGCTGCTCGAAGCCGTCGGGATTCCACAACTTGAGCCCGGTGCTGTCCACAGTCGCGAGTCGGTCGCCCTCGGGAGAGATGGCCATGTCGAACAGGTTCGGCACGGCTTCCCGCGTCGAGACGTTCTCGCCTCGCAGCACGTAGCCGTCGCCACCGGTCATCGATCCGGCCCAGTACGCCACCATCTTCCCGTCTGCTGCGACGGACAGCTGCGTTGCGGGTGCTTTGTTCAGCTCGGTGTGTCGGTACAGTTCATCGCCGTCGGCGTCCCAGACCACCACGGTGCCCTTCTTGTCCACGGCAGCGAGACCACCGGCACTGGCGCTGACATCCACCAGCTTCTGGTCTGAGACTGTGCGGGTCGCGAGCGCCATGGAAGGCAACGAGAGCACGGCAACCCCCCCCTCTTTGCTGGCCATCGCGATCTGGCTGCCGTCCGGCACGAGCGCGCGCGGCATGTACCGGCGCTCGCTGTCGTATTCGAGTTCTGTTCGTGAGTCGGCGCCAATCACCAGGGTGATCGCCGACTTGTGGGTGACGGCGACAATCCTGTCGCCGACCGTGGCGACCAAGAGCGCTGGGTCGTCGAGCTCGATCTGTTTGGTGACCCGGTATGTCGGGTGTTCTTCGGCAAGAGCGAGCGTCGACGTCAGCAAAGCGAGAGTGAGCATGTCGACAGTCTAGTTGGGGCGGATTGTCGGTGCCGGTCTCACTTTGTGGATGGCTGGGCCGCGGCGCGATCGCCTCTGTAGAAGGGGGCGTGCGCCGGAAACCCGCCAATGATCGGGGGTCACGCTGGCTCGCGGCAGACGAATGAGCTATCTGGGCGTGGGCGTCTGAACGCTCACGAAACCGCCTACGGGCGAAGAGAAAAGAGAAAAGAGAAGATGGGAAAGAAGTTGTTTGTCGGAAGCCTCTCGTGGGGAACCACCGACCAAAGCCTTGAAGAAGCATTCGCTCGTTTTGGCGAGGTCGTTGAGGCCAAAGTAATCATGGACCGCGAAAGTGGTCGTTCGCGCGGATTCGGTTTCGTGACTTTCACCGACGAAGAGTCGGCTCAGAGCGCTATCAGCGCTATGGACGGTGCTCAGCTCGACAACCGCGCCATTCGCGTCAACGAAGCGCAAGATCGCAAGCGTGACGGCGGCGGCGGCGGCTACCGTGGCGGCGGCGGCGGCTACGGCGGCGGCGGCCGTGGTGGCGGCGGTGGCGGCTACGGCGGCGGCGGCGGCGGCTACGGCGGCGGCGGCGGTGGCCGTGGCGGCTACGGCGGCGGCGGCGGTGGCCGTGGCGGCGGCGGCGGCGGCTACGGCGGCGGCGGCGGCGGCGGCGGACGCTGGTAAACACCAGGTCGGCCCCGGGCAGCTGTCATTGACAGCGCCCAC